>NZ_MDAW01000100.1:18975-53489 GCF_002875385.1 Vibrio sp. 10N.222.52.B12
CTGGCTCTGGCTCTGGCTCTGCAGATGATAGTTCTTGAGCGAGCAAGTCAAGTGCTTCTTCTTGCTCAATAACTTCGACCTCTTCGCCAAGCAAAGCACTGAAGTAATCATCAAGTGCTTGTTCACTGGAAAGTACGTCGTTATTGCTCATCGAACGCTAGCCTCTCCAAGTAAATTAGCAGTTGCTTGTATGCAAACACGCCACGGCTACCAGAAGCAAAATGCGATGCTGGCAGGTGCTTCAAGCTTGCATCACGGAATTTCGTGTCAATCGGTACCGCTGAGGTCCACACCTGATTCGGATAATCCTTTTTCAGCTGTGTTAACGTCTGCAACGAAGCTTTCGTGCGCTTATCGTACATAGTCGGCACGATAGTCACTTTGAACCCGCCCGGACGAGACTTTTGCATGATGGTTAACGTGCGAATCATGCGCTCTAAACCTTTCATGGCCAAAAATTCAGTCTGTACCGGAATTAAAATGCGATCACTCGCTGCTAGTGCGTTCACCATCATCACACCAAGAATTGGCGGACAGTCGATCAGCACATAATCATAATCTTGAGCAACGGCTTGTAGAGCTCGCTTTAAGATCAACCCCATTCCGCTGCGGTTGCCCATTACACGGTCGAGCGTGGCTAATGACATGTGCGCAGGGATAATGTCCATGCCGTCAAGATCCGTTTCTACGATCAACGGTTTTACCGTCTCACGAGTAAACGTCTTGAGCTGAAAAAGGTCGAACAAGCTCGACGTCACAGCATCAGGATCATAACCAAGGTACGTGGTCAGTGACGCATGTGGGTCCGTATCCACCATTAAGACACGATGGCCTTTTTGGCTTAATAGGCCTGCTAACGTCACTGTTGATGTCGTTTTGCCTACCCCACCTTTTTGGTTTGCTACACTCCAAACGATCATGATTTTTCCTACGCTAAGCCGACTTCGACCAGCATGCGCTCAGCAATACGGTCGAGAGGTAAATCTTCAGTGGATATACCCGCTTTCGCAACCGCTTGAGGCATGCCGTAGACGACGCAGCTTTCTTCGTCTTGAGCCCAAATAGTTGAGCCAGCCGATTTCAGCATACGCGCACCTTCACGACCATCAGCACCCATGCCAGTCAGTACCATCGACAAGACTTTGTCGCCGTAGACTTTTGCCGCCGAGCCAAACGTTACGTCAACACAAGGTTTGTAGTTCATACGGTCGCCGCCATCAATAATACGAAGACGAGCAGCACCAGCACGACCATCAACCATCATCTGTTTGCCGCCTGGGGCAAGATAAGCAACGCCAGCTTGCAACACATCACCATCTTGCGCTTCTTTCACTTGGATTTTGCATAGCGTGTTTAGACGACTCGCAAACGCCGCGGTAAAAGTCGCTGGCATATGTTGAATAAGCACGATTGGGTGCGGATAGTTTACAGGTAAGCGAGTTAGAATTTTTTGCAGCGCAACAGGACCACCGGTTGAAGTTCCAATAGCCGTTAACTGATACTTCTTACCAGACGCGCGGAATTTCGCAGCCATAGAGCGACTTGGTGCAGATGCCATTGGCGTAGCTGAACGAGATGCTAAAGGACGTGTTGTCGAATTAGCCGTTGTCGCCGCTGGTTTCGCAATAGGACGGCGCATAAACGCACGCTTGGAAGCAATTTGGATCACTCGTTGTTGGAGCAGCGATACCGCTTCATCGCGATTACGTGCGATGTCTTCGAATTTCTTCGGTAAGAAATCCAACGCACCAGCGTCTAGTGCATCAAGTGTCGCTCTCGCCCCATCATGCGTCAGAGACGAAAACATCAGGATTGGCGTAGGAGACGCAGCCATGATTTCACGAACGGCAGTAATACCGTCCATGACTGGCATTTCAATATCCATCGTGATGACGTCAGGTTTGAGAGATTTGGCTTTTTCTACCGCTTCTCTGCCGTTAACCGCAACGTCAATCACTTCTAGGCGCGATTCTGAGTTGATGATTTCGCTTACGCGACGACGGAAAAAACTCGAATCATCAACGACTAGTACTTTAATCGCCATTTTATTCCTTTTATAAACCCCAGCTTCGCTTAAATGCGTGAAGCCGCAGCATATTGCTTAAGTAGGTCTGGCACATCAAGAATCAATGCGATGTGGCCATCACTCGTGATAGTCGCACCTGCCATACCTGGCGTGCCTTGCAATAGATTATCTAATGGCTTGATAACCACTTCTTCTTGGCCGATAAGCGTATCCACCACGAAACCAACACGTTGGCTGCCGATCTGTACGATAACAACATGACCGTGCCCCGTACGCTCTTGTACTCGTGGAGACTTAGAAGCCAACCAGTTCTGCAAGTAAAACAGTGGAATAGATTTATCACGTACGATGATAGTCAGCTGGCCATCTACCACATTCGTGCGGCTAAGATCTAAGTGGAAGATCTCGTTAACAGAAGCCAAAGGTAGTGCAAATGGGTGGCCGCCAACGCCAACCATTAGCGTCGGTAGAATTGCCAATGTAAGCGGTACTTTGATCGTAATCTTCGTACCCTTACCTAATTCAGAGTCAATATCGATAGAGCCGTTTAGTGTATTGATCGCGGTTTTTACCACGTCCATACCAACACCACGACCTGAGATATCAGAAATCTTATCTTTGCTTGAGAAACCAGGAGCAAAGATCAAATTGAAACACTCTTTGTCAGACAGGCGCGCAGCCGCATCTTCGTCCATCATACCGCGTTTCACGGCGATACCACGAAGTTTGTTCGGATCCATACCACCACCATCATCAACGATAGCCAGTTCGATATGATCGCCTTCTTGTGACGCAGATAGGATAACTTTACCAGTACGAGATTTACCTGCTTTCGCGCGGTCGTCTGGCATTTCAATGCCGTGGTCAACCGAGTTACGCACCAAGTGGATCAATGGATCCGCTAGCGCCTCTACTAGGTTTTTATCTAGGTCGGTTTCTTCACCGCGCATTTCAAGCACGATGTCTTTATTTAGGTTACGCGCCAAGTCGCGAACAACGCGTGGGAAACGGCCAAATACTTTCTTGATTGGCTGCATGCGCGTTTTCATCACTGCACCTTGAAGGTCTGCAGTCACGACGTCTAGGTTTGCTACCGCTTTCGACATTTCTTCGTCGTTGCTGTTCAAACCCAGGCTTAGTAGACGGTTACGCACCAATACAAGCTCACCAACCATGTTCATGATGGTGTCTAGCGTCGAAGTATCAACACGTACTGTCGCTTCTGCTTGTGGCTTCTTAACCGCTGGCGCTTTCGATTCTTCTTTTACCGCAACCGGTTTTGCTTCTGGCTTAGGAGCAGAAGCAGAAGCAGGTGCAGGAGAAGGCGCAGCCGCTACTGAAACTGGTTGAGGAGCTGGAGCGGGTTCCGCTTTTGGCGCTTCTGGAACAACGTTTGCTGATGCAGGCTTAGTTGCAAAATCGAGCTCTTCAAGAGAAGGACCTTTGCCTGAACCATGCAATTCGTCGAGGAGTTTTTCAAACTCTTCATCCGTCATCAAATCGCTGTCGTTCGAAAATGCAGAGCCGGCTGGCGCAGCAGGTTCTGCCGCTTTTGGCGGCTCAACTGGAGCAATTTCAGAAGCAGATGGGCTCTTACCAACACCATGTAGCTCGTCGAGTAACCTCTCGAACTCATCGTCAGTAATATCACCGCTATCGGTTGCCAGAGCATTCGCTTGAGTAGGCGTTGCAGGAGCAGCCGGTACAGGCGTTAATGCACTAGGTGCTGAGCCTTTGCCGTGCAGTTCATCAAGCAGTTTCTCGAACTCGTCTTGAGTAATTTCATCCACGGACCCAACACTCACTGGAGCTGTGCTTGCTTCTACTGGCGCAGCAGGCTGCTCGATAGCAGGTTCAGGAATCTCTGGCGTTGCAACTGGTGCTTCTGCGACCGTAACAACCTCGTCTTCTGACTCTGGCTTGCACAAACGGTGAAGCTCTTCCAACAATGCTGGATCTGCCGCATCTAGTGGCTCACGATCTTGCACCGCTTGGAATTGCGTATTGACTGTATCCAGCGCTTTTAACATGGTGTCCATCAAGCTTGGCGATACAGAACGCTGACCGTTTCTTAACACGTCAAACACGTTCTCAGCACCGTGACAAGTGTCAACCAGCTCTGCTAATGATAGGAAACCAGCACCACCTTTTACGGTGTGGAAGCCGCGGAAAATCGCGTTTAGGAGATCTTTGTCTTCTGGGTTATTTTCCAGTTCAACCAGCTGCTCAGACAGCAGCTCTAGGATTTCTCCAGCCTCAATGAGAAAGTCCTGAAGAATATCTTCGTCTAAATCGTAGCTCATACGTTACCTTTAAAATCCAAGACTGGACAACAAATCGTCGACTTCGTCCTGCGATGAAACCGCATCTTCCCTAAGTTCCGGATTCAGAATAGGGCCTTCAGCTTCGCTTGATTGTTTAATCTTTTTATCTGACGGTTCTGGCAAAACTTGAGTCTGTTCTTCTGGTTTATTTGCAGAAAAGACGGTCAAGATCTCAACCAAGCGATCTTCCACTTCATTAGAAAGCGTGATCACACGGCGAATAATTTGACCCGTTAAGTCTTGGAAGTCCTGTGCCATAAGAATTTCGGTCAGTTGACCGCGCAACTCAGTACTGTCACCTTCGACTTGAACTAATAGTTCATCGATACGGTGACAAAGTGTTTTGAAATCGCTTAATTCAATGCGTCCGTGCATGAGTTCGTTCCACTGAGGTCGAACTTGTTGAAGGCACTCATGCAGGTTATCAGCGATAGGTAAACAGCACTCAACCGCATCCATCGTTTTGTTTGCTGCCAGTTCAGTTTTATCAATCACATATTGCAGACGGTCTCTTGCATCCGGTATCTCGGCTTTTGCAATTTCTGTCATGCGCTGATCGAGGTTGAACTGCTTAAGTGAATCATGAAGGTCACGGGTTAATGTTCCGATTTCTTTAAGCATCGGATTCCCGTCGCCTTCATATATCGAGGCAACAAGCGTGTTAGCTTGGTCCTGTTCCCCGTTTTCTAGCATCTGAACGAGCGACTTCGCCTGCTCTAGTGAGATCATCCTGAATAGACCCTTTTTTACGTTTAGTGCTTTCTTTTGCTTTTTTGAGCGTCAACCGAGCCACCCTTTTGTATTAGGTATTAGGAGTGATGACTCGAGTAACAAAGAAAAAGAGAGAGTTATAAACGTTCGAAAATTTTATCTAATTTTTCTTTTAGTGTTGCAGCGGTAAATGGCTTAACGATATAGCCGTTAACGCCTGCTTGTGCTGCTTCAATGATCTGCTCACGTTTAGCTTCTGCTGTGATCATAAGAACAGGAAGGTGCTTTAATTCTGCATCTGCACGGATGTGTTTAAGCAAGTCGATGCCTTGCATACCTGGCATATTCCAGTCAGTTACAACAAAATCGAAGTCACCTTTTTTCAGCATTGGTAATGCAGTTAAACCGTCGTCCGCTTCTTGAGTGTTATTGAAACCCAAGTCACGAAGCAGGTTTTTAACAATACGGCGCATTGTTGAGAAATCGTCAACAATAAGGATCTTCATGTTTTTATTCAAAATTGCCTCCACTGAATCGTAAAATCAGTGTGTTTAGTCATTTTGTGTCCACGCACTGAGCTTGGTGCGTAAACGTTGCATCGCTTGACTCAGTATTTGGCTTACGCGAGATTCGCTTACGCCCAACACATCGCCAATCTCTTTCAAATTGAGTTCTTCGTCATAATAAAGCGAAAGTACCAAAGCTTCACGCTCCGGAAGCTGTTTTATTGATTCAACCAGTGCTTTTCGAAACGATTCATCAGCTACGCCCTTAAATGGGTTGCTGTCATCGGTTTCGTCCGCTGGTGAAATCACGTCATCAGAAACACCTAAATCTTCGATACCCACTAACCTTGAACAATTTATGTCGGTCAACGCACTGTGGTATTGATCTAGTGTCATACCAAGATGCGCTGCGACTTCAGAGTCAGACGGGTCGCGATTTAAGATGCCTTCCAGCTCCGCTACCGCTTGGTTAATTTCACGATTATTTTTATGAACAGAACGAGGTACCCAATCGCCTTTGCGAATGTCATCTAACATTGCACCGCGAATACGGATACCTGCATAAGTTTCAAAGCTCGCACCTTTAGAACCATCATAATTCTGCTGAGCTTCGATAAGACCGATCATGCCGGCCTGAATTAAATCCTCTACCTGAACACTCGGCGGTAAACGGCCTAACAGGTGATGAGCAATACGCTTGACCAACACAGAATAACGTTCAATGAACGCCTGCTGGCTATTAAACTTGCCATGTTGGTCGTAGGTAATCGCTTTATTCACCAAAAGGGTCCTCTGTGAATTCAGTACGATTTAGCAACCTTTCAACAAAGAACTCTAGGTGTCCACTTGGTGTTTTCGGCAGTGGCCACGTTAGTGCTTTGTTCGCTAATGAGCTGATTGCTAAAGCCGCTGGAGAACGAGGGAATGCATCCACAACGATCTTTTGTCGTTTAACGGCTTGTCGAACTTTGTCATCCAATGGAATACATGCTACGAGTTCAAGGCTGACATTCAAGAAGCGCTCTGTGACTAGCGTCAACTTTGCGAATAATTCTCTGCCTTCACGGTAGCTTCTGACCATATTTGCAACAACTTTGAAGCGTTGGACCTGATGTTCTTTACTCAACAACTTGATTAATGCGTAGGCATCTGTGATAGAAGTCGGCTCGTCGCAGACAACAACCACAACATCTTGAGCTGCTCGTGAAAAACTAATCACCATGTCAGAAATGCCCGCTGCTGTATCAATCAGCAGTACGTCCATTTCTTCTTCAAGACTACCAAATGCACGGATGAGTCCAGCATGTTGAGCAGGAGATAGCTCGGTCATGCTTTGTGTGCCAGAAGTTGCAGGGACTATCTTTATACCATAAGGGCCTTCAACAATCGCATCTTTTAGCTCACATTCACCCGCAAGGACATGCCCAAGGTTACGTTTTGAACGGATTCCGAGCATAACGTCAACATTGGCTAGACCTAGGTCAGCATCGAGAACCATCACCTTCTTGCCTTGGCGAGCCATACAGATCGCCAGACCCAGTGTTACGTTTGATTTACCCACACCACCTTTGCCGCCAGTAACAGCAATTACTTTAGTCAATGATGGTTGTGTTAAGCGACGGAGGCCGCTTGCTTGATCGTGTATCATATTCTCAGTCATAGTAGTCCGCCGCCCTAGAGTCCTTCGCTGTCACTGTTCCAAAAGTGAGGTTCGTTCTCTGTCGACTTCTCTAACAGTTCATTTGCTTTCGCAATCATGTATTTTGGTTGTGCTATCACAATGTCTTCTGGCACGCGCTGACCATTGGCGATGTATGCCACTGGCATTGCATTCTGAATCACGACGCTGATAAATTCACCCAAGCTCAATGATTCATCAAGCTTAGTCAAAATACAGCCCGACAGCGGAATGCGTCGGAAATGATCCAGTGTTTCTTGCAAAACTCGACGTTGAGCGGTAGCTGGCAAAACAAGGTAGCTGTGAATCACTTCACCACTCTCTTGCATCAGGGTATCAAGCTGTTCAGAGAGCCTTACATCTCGCTGCCCCATCCCTGCCGTATCGACCAAAATCAGTCTTCTGTTTCGTAGCTGATATATAACATCGGCTAACTCGTTAGAATCTTTAGCAACTCTTACGGGACAACCCATAATTCTTCCGTAAATTGAGAGCTGCTCATGTGCACCTATGCGATATGTATCTGTTGTCACAAGGGCTACGTTATCGGCACCAAACTCCATCGCCGCACGTGCTGCCAGCTTCGCAACGGTCGTGGTTTTACCCACTCCTGTCGGGCCAAGCAGTGCCACCACGCCACCACGCTTTAAAATATCTTGTTTTGGAATCGTGATTTGATCTGCAACAAGAGAAAGCAGTGCTTTCCACGCTCGCGCTGGTTTAGTGTCTTCTGGGATATAGCATGCCATTTGATCCGCAAGCTCCGGGGACACACCCATTCGCTCTAAACGTTTGATCAGCATGGCTCTTAGAGGCTCACGGCGCTCAACTTCTTGCCACATCAAACCAGAGACTTGGTGCTCAAGCAGACGACGAATTGATGTCATCTCTTCTCGCATGTTCTCCAGCTCATCCGCTGCGTCTTCACGCTCATCCGAAGGACGGCGGCGATCGTAGCGGGTTGGGTCCAACTTTGGCGTCGGACGCTCAAAACGGCTGTCTTGAGCAATCAACTTCGCCAAGGGCGAGTCTGGTTGGTAAGGCGCTGGCTTTTCTTGGTTATAGCTTTCACGATGCTTATTTTGGCGTTGCAACAATGCCGATAGCGAATCTTCATTTTCCGCTACGTGGTCATCTGACTCAGCGGCACCGCCACTGTATTGCTTGAGCATGTTCGCGAAACGTTTTGTCATCGAGCCTGATTTTTCATTGTTCGCGTTTAGGCTGATTCTGTCTTCATCTAAACGGCGATCTTGATAACGCTCAGACGCAGATGATGACATTTGACGAGGTTCGCTATAACGATTCGATTGAGCTGCGCTGCGATTAGGAAGCGACTGCGCTTGCGAAGACGGTGCCGCATTCGACTCACCATCTATTGCCGCAACGATCTCAACACCGCCCGCCACTTTCTTATTCGACATGATCACCGCTTCTGCACCAAGTTCTTCTTTCACTTGGAGCAGCGCCGTTCGCATGTCTTTGGCAAAAAATCGTTTAATCTTCAAACTATGAATCCATTAATGATGCGCGGGATCAGTTACCCACGGCTTGCACAATTCTGATCTGTTTCTCGTCCGGTATTTCTTGGTAAGACAGTACGCGGAGGTTAGGTATTGTGTTCTTAACAAACTTCGCCAGTGTGGAACGCAATACGCCAGACGTCAGCAGAACCGCAGGCTCACCTTTCAGTTCTTGCTCTTGTGTCGCTTGGCTCAAGGAGGACTGAAGTCGCTCGGCTAACCCCGGTTCTATGCCCGCAGATTCGCCCCCTGATGCCTGCATGGTTTGATGCAATATTTGTTCCAGTTCAGGAATGAGTGTTATCACCGGCAACTCTGGTTCTATACCATTGATTTCCTGAACAATTAGTCGCTTCAAGCTAATGCGCACCGCTGCCGTTAAAATGTCAGGTTCTTGACTCTTACTCGAGTACTCGGCCAAGGTCTGCACTATGGTTCTGATATCGCGAATAGGGATGGCTTCGTTAAGTAGGTTTTGTAGCACTTTGACCACCACACCTAATTGCAGTTGATCAGGGACGAAGTTCTCCACCAACTTAGGTGCGCTACGACCAAGCATTTCCAATAGGTTCTGTACTTCTTCATGACCAATCAGCTGTGATGCGTTGTTGGTGAGTAGTTGACTTAGGTGCGTCGCCAATACAGTTGAAGAATCAACAACGGTATAACCAAGAGCTTGTGCATGTTCACGTTGCTCTTCACGAATCCAAACCGCTTCAAGACCAAACGCTGGGTCCATGGTTAGTTCACCTTCAATCATGCCGTAAACCTGACCAGGGTTAATAGCTAGTTCTTGGTCGGGACGAATCTCGGCCTCACCAACAGCAACGCCCATCAAGGTAATACGATAGCTGTTTGGGGTCAGTTCTAGGTTGTCGCGAATATGAACCGCAGGAATAAGGAAACCGAAGTCTTGAGAGAGCTTTTTACGCACGCCTTTCACACGTTCAAGCAGTTCGCCACCTTGGTCTCGGTCCACCAATGGGATCAAACGGTAGCCCACTTCCAGACCGATGATATCGACTGGTTGTACATCATCCCATGACAATTCGCGTTGAGAAATGGGTTCGCTGCCATCTTCCGCTTTGGCGGGTAAGGCCGGTTCTTTGGCTTTTTGTTTTTGCTTCTTATCAAGCCAGTAAGCAGCACCACCAGCAACAGCGGCTAATGACAAGAACGAGAAATGTGGCATACCCGGCACGATACCCATCACACCAAGAATGGCAGCGGTGATCATGAGGGCTTTCGGGTTGTCGAACATCTGGAAAATCAGCTGTTCACCCATGTCTTCATCAGTATTTTGACGCGTTACCATCATCGCTGCAGCGATAGACAGTAGCAACGATGGAATTTGTGCCACCAGGCCGTCACCAATGGTCAGGAGCGTGTAGATTTGCATCGCTTCAGAGAAGCCCAAACCATACTGTGCCATACCAATCGACAAACCGCCGATGATATTGATGAACAGGATTAAGATACCGGCAATCGCATCGCCTTTAACAAACTTAGACGCACCATCCATTGAACCGTAGAAGTCGGCTTCTTTGGTCACTTCAAAACGGCGTATGCGTGCTTGGTCTTGGTCAATCAAACCGGCGTTCAAGTCTGCATCGATCGCCATCTGCTTACCCGGTAAGGCATCCAGTGTGAAGCGAGCACTTACCTCAGAAATACGACCCGCACCTTTGGTGACCACCATAAAGTTAATGATCATCAAGATTAGGAACACGACCAAACCCACGGCGTAGTTACCGCCAATCACAACGTTACCAAAGGCTTCGATTACGTTACCAGCGGCGTTGCCCCCTTCATGACCGTAAAGAAGTACCACACGCGTAGACGCCACGTTCAATGCAAGGCGCAATAAGGTTGCAATAAGCAGTACAGTTGGGAATGCAGCAAAGTCGAGTGGACGACGTGTGTAAACGGTCACTAACAACACCACCATGGCTAAGGCGATATTAAAGGTGAAGAATAAATCCAGCAGGAACGCAGGAATAGGCAAAACCACCATCGCAAGGGTGGCCAGTACCATAACAGGCGCACCAATGGCAGGCATGGAACGCTGTGGGATCTTTGGCAATTTATCTGCAAATGGCAGGCTTAACTTCATACTGCGAGGTGTCTCAATCGGTCTGGAGCATCACGTAACTGAAAGCAGTAATTAAACGCTTATAATGAGTACTACGCGACGGCTTTCGCCTAAAAGTTTAGGTATTGTTGTTGATTAACGCGTTATAAGCAATGTGTGTACCATGATTAACGCCAAAATAATGACTAATCGCTCAAAGAAATCACAATCCTTTGATCTAATGCGAATTTTTGTCTACTTCGCCCATGCAATTATTTTCATTAGTGGCGATGTTCCGGTGGGATTGGCAAATCGTAATCTTGGATCTTAGGTCGCTGACCGCCACGTTTGCGATATTGCTTAAGCTGGAACACAAATGCGAGAACTTGTGCAACGGCAGTAAACAGTCCGTCGGGTATTTCTTGTTCTAATTCGGTGGTGTGATAAAGCGCACGCGCCAGTGGTGGAGCGGGTACAATGGTAATGTCATGTTCACGCGCCACTTCTCGGATTTTCATCGCCATGTGGTCAGTACCTTTGGCAATCACCACAGGCGCACGGTCCGTTTTCTGCTTATAGCGCAGTGCTACCGAAAAGTGCTCAGGGTTGGTAATGATAACGTCCGCTTGCGGGACATCCGCCATCATTCGACGCTGTGCGGCTTCCCTTTGCAACATGCGAATACGCCCTTTTACCTCTGGCTTGCCTTCGGTCTCTTTGTATTCGTCTTTAATCTCTTGTTTGGTCATCTTAAGTTGATCGGCATGCTGCCAGATCTGAAAGGGAATATCGATCGCGACCACAATTAACAACGAACAACTGATAAGCAAAATGAAGTTGAGTAGGATATCCAAAGCATGGAAGATGTTTTGCGGATACACATCCATACTGAGTTGAATCAAGTCCGCTTGTGAGGCTTGAATGAGGTATATTGCCATCCCCGTAACCAATGCGACTTTCAGGATGGACTTGATAAGCTCCACCCAACTCTGCATACCAACCATACGTTTTAAACCGCTAAGCGGGTTCATTTTGGACAGTTTTGGCATTGCCGCTTCAGCAGAAAAACTGATGCCCCCGACCCCTGCGGCTCCAATCATGGCAGCAACAAACAAGGTGATGAGAATCAAAAACAGTGGAAACAGCAAATCTGTCATCGCGCCAAACGCAATATCAAACAACTTTGCAGTATCAAAGATCTCTTCTCGCTTGAGATCAAATAAACGGCTCATGATAGAAAACAGTGAGCGTGCTAAAGCATCACCAAACCACATTAAGGCGATCGCGCCCACAATCAGCACAGAGGCGGATGCGAGCTCTTTAGATCGAGCAACTTGCCCCTTCTCTCTGGCTTGTTGTAACCGTCGGGGGGTGGCTTCTTCGGTGCGTTCTTGACCGTCTGACTCTGCCAATCCAGCCTCCTAGCAATTCAAGCGAATGAGGTTACAAATCTGCTCCTCACCCACAGCCCAGAACAATTCATAATGGCTATATAAACCCGCCAGAATGTACCAACAAAGCAGCAAGCCCACCATCAACGCGAATGCAAAACCGAGTGAGAAAATATTCAACTGCGGTGCAGCACGCGTCATTACACCAAATGATAAGTTGATGGTAAGCAATGCGATGATGCCAGATAAAGACATACTCAGTGCCGTTTTAAACATGATGCCTAGCCAACTCGCCATCTCATAGAAGTCGACGCTTCCTAATGAGCCAGAACCAATTGGCAAGGTTTTAAAACTGAACACTACCAGCTGCAGCATTTTTAAGTGCCCATCGGTAGCAAGGAAGAACATAGTTGCCAAGAACATAAAGAGCTGACCAAGCAGTGGCGTGTTCTGCCCATTCGCAGGGTCAACCATGGAGGCAAAACCCAAGCTCGATTGCATACCGAGGATCTGACCAAGCAGAACAAAGGTTTGGATCATAAATTGAGTCACCATGCCCATGGCAACGCCAATAATGATTTGCTCAGCGATGGTCATGAAACCACGGAAAGAGAGCAATTCAATGTCTTGTGGCACAGCGGGAATAGCAGGCGCAACCGCGAAGGTGATCGCTAAGCCAAGGTATAAGCGAATTCGAGGCGAGACGAAGCGTGCCCCGGTTACCGTCATCACCATCAACATGGCAGAGATACGGGTATAGGGCCAGAAGTAGTTTGCGATCCAGTCGAGGACGATATGAGTTGGATACTCCATACGCGCCTCTAGTAGAGCACCTGTGGTAAGCGTTCTATCAGGCCGTAGAAGTATTCCATCAGCATTTGCGTCATCCAGTGGCCGAACAACATCAGAGCCAACAAAGTGACAATCAAACGCGGCAAGAAACTTAGCGTCTGTTCGTTGATGGAGGTTGCCGCTTGGAAAATCGCCACGACTAGGCCAATTAGCAAGCTGGGGATAATGATGGCACACACCATGATCAGCACCATCCAAAGTGCCTCACGGAAAAGCTCGACAAACATTTCTGGAGTCATGTCTTACCCTCTTCTCTCTGTGGCCAATCTAAAGGGCAAAACTGCCGGCAAGTGTCGACAATATCAAGTTCCACCCATCCACCAGTACAAACAGCATCAGCTTAAATGGCAGCGATACGATCATTGGCGATAGCATCATCATACCCATTGCCATCAAAACAGAAGCAACAACCAAGTCGATGATCAAAAACGGTAAGAACAGCATAAAGCCGATCTGGAATGCCGTCTTAAGTTCAGAGGTAATGAAAGCTGGGATCAAGACCGCCATCGAGACATCTTCTGGGTTGGTCACTTCTTCACCTGACATAGTCACGAAGGTTTCCAAATCTTTGATGCGAGTTTGTTTGAGCATAAAAGCTTTCATCGGCGCCTGTGCAGCGTCGAAGGCTTCACGAGCCGTCACTTGCTCATTCAAATAAGGTTGAACCGCTTGATCGTTAATCTCATTCAAAACAGGCGACATGATAAAGAAAGTCAGGAAGAGCGCGATACCGATGATGACTTGGTTAGAAGGCGTTTGTTGTAGACCCATGGCTTGTCGCAGAATCGACATCACCACCACAATACGGGTAAACGACGTCATCAAAATCACCATCGCTGGCAAGAAGCCAAGCATGGTCATTAAGGCAAGAATCTGTAACGTCACTGAATAGTCTTCACTGCCGTCGGCGTTGGTCGTCATGGTAAATGCAGGAATACCGCCACCATTACCCACCGACATACTGCGGCTTGAGCCTGACTCACCCTCCATTGCCTTAACCGTCACACTGTCGCCCTGCGCTAGATTGGCAGGCAATGATGATTCCTCTGCTTGTGCAAAAGAAAGCGAAGAAAACAGCACGCCAATGAGCAACATAAAGGTGCTCAGCATCAGGCGGATTGAATTATCCTTTGTCATGTTTTTTTATCAGTTGGCTAAATTGACTAGCAAATGCGCTGGTCGCCAACGCTTCCTCTTTCAATGGCGTTTCAAGCTTGGCCAAGGTTTGGATAGATTGGCTTGTAATGCCAACCAAGAACTGTTCTTCACCAACCTGAACAACCGCAATGCGCTCTTTGGTGCCGACTGGTAACTGACTGACAATACGCAGCCCTTTCTGTTGCCCCATCGCTGGAACTTGCATGCGTTTTAGCAACCAAGCCAGTAATAAAATCACACCAATCACAAGCACTAAAGAACCTAACGTGGTTGCTAAATCTAGACTCGTTGGCGCGGCTGCAAATGCATAAGGAGCACTCAGCATTAAGCCGAGTGCTCCTGTAATTTGCTTCAATCGCGTTTTGATTGAACTGCTCATATTAGCGCAGCTTTTTAATGCGTTCAGTTTGGCTGATCACGTCGGTCAGACGAATACCAAACTTGTCATTGACGACAACGACTTCACCATGAGCAATCAAAGTACCGTTAACCAATACATCTAATGACTCACCAGCTAGACGGTCAAGTTCCACAACCGAACCTTGGTTCAATTGCAGCAGGTTACGGATACTGATTTGCGAGCGACCCACTTCCATCGAGATGGTCACTGGGATATCCATGATGGTGTCGAGTTTACGACGCTCATCTTCCGTAATTGGAGCAGAAGTATCTTTTAACTCTTCCAGTGGCGCTGCCAATATCTCATCAACATCGATTGAAGGTGCAGACGGGTCTTCGCCAAGAGCGGCTGCCCATTCGTCTGCTAGCTTTTGATCGTCACTTGGTTCCATTTTTCTGTCCTGTGTTAAGCCTTGCTTACGCCTTTTTGAGTCTCGTCACCAATGACATTGAGAGAGACATCTTGGCGGCTTGTTTTAGCAAGGATTTTTAATCGTTTGTATCGTCGTCATTCTCAAGTTCAGACATGATGTCTTTACCCAAGAAGGCTAAATCGGTTTTGACTACGTGTGGACGCTCGATTTCTTCAGAAACTTGCACGGCAAGCTTGTCGTCAGAACGCCCCATTTTCACACGGTAAGTCGGCAAATCTTCGATGAACATAGTCGCGTGTTCTGGCATTTCAATCGGGATAACATCACCCGGCTGCAGTTCCATCAAATCGCGAAGAGAGATGTCTTTCTCTAACAAGTTCACACGGAAGTTAACCGGGCAATCCATAATTTCTTCGCGCAAAGCAGAGCTCCAACGAACGTCAGTTTCCATCTTGTCGGATTGCACACCTGCATCAAGCAGTTCGCGGATTGGTTCAACCATGGAGTAAGGCATCACTACGTGGAAGTCACCGCCACCGCCATCAACTTCGATGTGGAATGAACTCACGACAATCACTTCGGTCGGACTCACGATGTTTGCCATACTTGGGTTCACTTCAGAATCGAGGTATTCAAATTCCACCCCCATCACTGGCGACCACGCTTCTTTGTAATCTTCGAAAACAATTTTCAGCAGAAGCTGAATGATGCGACGTTCGGTTGGCGTGAATTCTCGGCCTTCGATTTTGGCGTGGAAACGACCATCACCCCCGAAGAAGTTTTCAACCAAGATAAACACCAAACGTGCTTCCATGGTGATCAAGGCTGTGCCTTTGAGTGGACGAAAACGCACCATATTCAAACTGGTCGGAACGTACAGCGTATTTTGGTATTCACCAAATTTCATCATCTGTACGCCGTTAATCGACACCTCAGCGGTTTTACGCAACATGTTAAACAGGCTGATTCGCATGTGTCGTGCAAAGCGCTCATTGATAAGTTCGAGCGTCGGCATCCGACCACGGACAATCCTGTCTTGAGACGAGAAATCGAAACTGACGGCACTTTCGTCGCCGGCATCTATGGGTTCATCGACGTCATCAACATCGTCAACCCCATGCAGGAGCGCATCAATCTCGTCTTGGCTTAATAGATCGGTCACGTTTTACCTATTGAATTACAAAATCTGTAAACAGTACTTTCTCAATCACTGGCTTACCAACTGCCGCGTTCAATGCCGCTTTGATGTCGTCTGAAGCGCGATCTCGCAGTTCCACACGACCCGTAGGTGAACGAAGCTGCTCTACGGTTGCCGATGCGAAAGTCGACAACAAAGAGCTTTCAATTAGTGGGGAGTGGTAACGAGCTAATTGCTCATTTTCACTACCGCGCACCATCAGCTGTGCTTTGATTTGTACCAGTCTGTCGCGACGGTCACCCGTCACGTTAAAAATAAACGGTTGTGCAATGTTAACGTAAGCAATGGGCTCTGCAGCGGTCGTGGCTTGCGCTTGCTGAGTTTGAGCGGCTTGCGCAGGCTCGTCAGAACCCATTAAAAAGAAGGCTGCTGCACCACCACCGATAAGCAACACCACTACCGCAATGATGATGACCAGTAGTTTGCCTTTTCCTTTCGGTGCATCAACACCTTGTAGCTGTTCTTCTGCCATTACTGTCTCTTATTGTTCTGCTTTTTCTAGGCCGCTATTTTATGCGTAAAAACTAATTCCATCACGCTTTGAGGCCACATTCAAATCAAGATTCACGTCGGCATCAAAGTTTTCATCTGACTGGCCAGAAAATCCACGACCTTGTCCGCTTTGACCATTTTGATCCGCATTCGCATAACCACCTTGCTGCTGACCACTGCTTTGTTGTTGCACTGAAGAATCCGCCAGTTGCATGCCTTGCTGCGCCAACATTTCTCTTAGACGAGGCAGTGTTTGTTCAATCAAGTCGCGTGCTTGTGGGTTTGCTACCGTAAAATGAACGTTGGCAAGATCGTTGTTCATTGTCATGCGGATCTGCATACGACCAAGTTCTGGTGGGTCAAGACGGATATCGAGGTTCTTTAAGTTCTTCGACATCATCATTTGCACTTTCTCAGCGACTTGATCATTCGCCAGCTCTTTGGTTAGTTGCAACGGCAACTGAGCTTGCTGAGCGGCATCCACTCTTGTTTGTTGCTGAGCTGTCACACCTTGTTGACCTGCTGCCGCTTGAATTTGTCCCGCTAAACTAGGTTGTGGTTCCGGTTTATCTTGCTTATTCGCAGCACCTTTTAATGCGCCAGCAGCAAGGCCAGCATTCATGACCTTCTTACTCAATTCAGCACTCGATGCTGCTTGATTCACAGGATTCATCGTTGAAGCCGCTAGTGCCTCTGGCATCACAGACATTGCAGCTTTATCGACATTTGGCGTTGCTGCAGTTTGAGCGTTCACTTGTGCGGTCGTATGCTTTAGTTCCTGCGCGGCAAGTTGATGCGCTTGCTGAGCGGTCACCGTTGAAGCAACCGTTCTAGAGTTGTGTTGGGCTGCTTGATGTTCTGCCATTGCGACTTTTACATCACTCGGTAAGGCAACAAACTGAGCCAACTCTTGCTCTGGAATATCCGCAATAAGTTCGCCCGTTTTTAGCCCTTCAATGATATCGTTCTCTTGCTTAGAAAGCGGCTTTCCTTGCGCTAACTTTGTATCGATGACGTGTAGTTCATCGATAGAGATGCGTTTTACGTCAATCGTTTCAGCGTCGGCGGACAAGGTTTGTTGAAACGCCTCAGATCCAATAACCGGCTGCGCACCTTGTGTGACAACTTGGCCGTTAACCGCGGCTTGCGTCGTCGCGTTTACGGTTGCTTCTGCATGCATGGCTTGAGTGTTCGGTGAATTCCAATCAATTTGTGCTTCTGTCTTAGGGTGTGGGCCAATTGGTTTACCGTCGGCATCCAAAGTCACCGTTTCACCTTGTTTCGACACGGTAATCTCACCTTGCGGTAACGTATTTGACGCTGCTAGTTCGATCTTTTGCTCTGGTGATAACGGCTTACCATCCACTGTCATCATTGACTTTGCTGCAAATGCTGCCTCTGGTGGCAATGCTTTGCCGCTATCAACTAAAGACTCATTAGTTTTTAGCGCTTGGTTTGCTTGTTCAATTCGACCAAGCAACTGCTGACCCTCTCCCATCGCACTTTTCACTTGAGCATTAGGCGCCTGTTCAAAAGTATCTGCGTCATTAGGTTGCGTTTGGTTTGCTATCGCGCCCTGTGTAACTTGGCTTGAAGCACCATTTGCTGCTGACGGAGTTGCATCACCTTCTGATGAATTTGTTTGTTTAACACCGCTAGAAGCCGAGTCGCTATCTGAAAGCTCACCTGCTTTGCTGCTCACCATTTGTTTATCGTCGCCTTGAGCAAGTAGCTCATCGGTTGATTCTGCAGGTGCCACTTTCTCGCCATCCACAGTATCAGCGACTTTTTCTTGGCTCTCACCTTCAGAGCCTGTCGAGGCCACTTTCAGGCTTTCGCTTTCAATTTCTGTTGATGCTTCTGGCGTGTCAGACTTCGCGACTGCCTTTTCTGCTTTTTGTGAATCCGTAAATACCCCAGCTAAGGTTTCAAAAAAACCTTTGCTTTCAGGGTGTTCTGCATCAACTTTTGAAGACGCATCGGAAACCGATGACTTACTGGTTGCAGAAACATTCGACAAATTCACATTCATATAGACACTCTCGTTATCGCCAGCGTGAGTCATTCCACTGCCGGATTGCCTTGCATGGCAAAATTAGGTGATTGGAGAACCCGTTTGGCAAATAGAATTGCAAAAATCACGCCAACGCATAACGTGAGTTTTCTGACGCTCATCAGGCCCGATTGAATGATGGAATCAAGATCAACCTTAGAAGAAACGGCTTAGTTCGATGAATTTGACTCAAACGCTTTCAAGGCGTAAACAGTAACCTTGCTCAACCGACGAGGACCGACTGTGAAAGTAACAGAATTACGCCAATACAAAATCAAAACAGGCAAAACTGAGCAATGGTTAACGTGGATGAAAGACGAGTTGCTGCCCTACCAACGCTCCAAAGGCATGCGCGTATTGAACACTTACGTTCACACTGGCGAAGATGGGCACGATTATTTTGTGTGGTTACGAGAATTTGATAGCGAAGCCGATCGTCAGAGACTTTATGCGGACACTTACAATGATTGGTGGATTAGCAACATTCGACCAAAAGTGTTTGAGTTGATAGAGCAAGACTCCGTCAAAGTGACCTTGCTTGAATCAGTAGATATATAACCAGCAGCACTAACGCAATACAACGATGAGAAACGATGAGAAACGATGAGAAACGATTAAAATCGTTGCGGTTTTCGGCTATACAGCAAGGTAGAAAACTCATCCATCTGCTTTTGCTCACGCTTAGCTTCCGCAATTTGCTTTTCTTTCTCGCGCTTTTCAATCATCCACTCGTAAGACATCCGTTCTTTACGCATGTTTAACCAATAGTCTTGGCAGTTCACCACCTGCTCTTTAAAGTGGTTTTCTGCCTGCTTTTGCTTGGAAAGCGTTTCATCAAGCTGGGTTAAAAAGCGGTTTAAGTGGCCGTATTGGCTTGCGGTGAGTCCCGCCATACCACGGTCTACCAACTGCTGGCAGTAATCTAAGCGGTACTTTTCAATTTGCTCTACTTGGCGGTAGTAGTCTTCAAGCTCTGAGCGTGCTTTGTTCAGTGCCAACACCGCTTGGTCTTCACGCTCTTTCGCTTGATCAAGTAGGAATTCCATCGCGTTATTCATGCGCTATTACCCACCTAAAATGCTTTTCAGCATATTGACACACATATCGTATGGTACGGATTCTTTCATACGTTGTTGTAGGTATTCGTCCAATCTTGGCTTGAGGGTAAACGCACCATCGATCGCTGGATCAGTACCCGGCTTGTACGCACCAATCGACACCAAGTCTTGGTTTTTACGGCAAATGGAGAGCACTTGGCGCACAGCTTTCGACATCAATACGTGTTCTTCGGTGGTGATTTGCGGCATAACGCGGCTCACCGATTTCTCAACGTCAATCGCCGGGTAGTGGCCCGCATCGGCCATTTCTCGGGATAACACGATGTGGCCATCGAGGATCGCACGTGACGCATCGGCAATCGGATCTTGTAGATCATCACCCTCGGTTAAAACAGTAAAGAAAGCGGTAATCGAACCTTGGTCATCACTGCCATTACCCGCACGTTCTACCAACGCCGGTAATTTCGCAAATACCGAAGGCGGATAACCTTTGGTTGCAGGAGGCTCACCGACTGACAGTGCAATTTCGCGCTGTGCTTGAGCAAAACGAGTCAGTGAGTCCATCAATAGAAGAACATCTAACCCTTGGTCACGGAAGTATTCGGCAATCGTCAGGGCAGTTTGGCACCCCTTCAAACGCATCAAAGGTGAAGCATCGGCAGGAGCAGCCACCACAACAGAGCGACGGCGTCCGTCTTCACCCAAAATCTCTTCAATGAATTCTTTTACTTCGCGTCCACGTTCACCAATCAGGCCAACGACAACCACTTGCGCCGTCGTGCCTCGTGTCATCATACCTAGAGTAACGGACTTACCCACACCAGAACCGGCAAACAGACCAATACGCTGGCCTTTACCTACCGTCAATAAACCGTTGATAGCTTTCAGGCCGACGTCGAGTGGTTCGGATATCGGTTTACGTGCCAATGGGTTAATAGGTTCGGCATTGAACGAAGCCCGTTGCTCGGTGTAAAGCGGACCAAGACCGTCCAGTGGGTTACCCACACCGTCGATCACGCGACCTAGTAGCTCCATACCAACAGGCAGACCGGCCTCGCTGGTCAAAGGTGTCACTTTCGCCCCTGGTAAGATGCCTGTGATTTGCTCACTCGGCATTAAGAAAAGATTGTCTCCAGAAAAGCCCACCACTTCCGCTTCCATATGACCGGACATGGTTTCGACCAAACACAAACTGCCAATTGGCGCACGGCAACCCGTTGCTTCCAAAGTTAAGCCAACAACACGCACAAGCTTGCCGGAAGCAACAGGGCGTGTGGTTAAACCTTCAACTTTGTAGTTTTTTAAGCGGTCGGCCAAGGCTTGCATGGATTACTCGCTCCCTTGATGGCGATTTGCACCACAAAAGCTGTTCAACACGCTTTTCACGCGTTCTTCCATGCGGTAGTTAATGCTCGATTCACCCGCTGCGATTTGTACATCGCCACGGTTTAGCGCTGGTTCAGAGACCAACGTCCAGTTACGGCAATCGAGCTCTTCTTCACCATATGCAGAACGGATGATCGCGACGTCATCGGGGTTCAAATGCAAGGTGATTGGATGACCAGAAATAGGCAACGCCTCGACAGACTGCTTCACCGTATCGAGAATAATTTGAGGATTGGTTTGCACTTCCACGTGTACGACTTCTTTAACTAGGCACAACACCATGTCTATCAGCTGCTTTTCAACCTGAGCGTTCATGAGCTCCAAAGGCTGAGCGAACTGGTTTGCCAAGTTCATGAAGGTTTCTACTTGCTGCTGAATGTACTCTTGTCCTGCCGTCACGCCTTCAACTTTGCCGAGCTCCAGACCTTCTGCATGTCCTGCTTGAATGCCTTCTTCTTTGCCTTTGTCGTAGCCTTGTTTAAAGCCTGCTTCTTGACCTTGATACAGACCTTCTTGATAAGCGCCCTGCTTGATCAATTCAATCTGTTCTTCTGTCAGCTCAAGCGCTTGCTCTTCTTCTGGTTCGTCAAAGTTTGGCACCCAACCTGGATCGTAGTTAAACGCAGTTTGCTTGGCTTGCTTTGCTTTCGGCTCACCATAATCAGGCAACCCCCAGCGCTGCGGTTCGACCATCGCATCGTCTTCATCAGGACGGATAAATCCACGTTTTCTATCGCCAGCCATGCTTAACCTACAATCTGTCTATGTTGAAATTGATATTAAAAATAAAGTGCTTTGAAAAATGCGCGACTAAGGAAGTGCATTCCTCCCACTTAAGCAGGAGGAATAAGAAAGGATTATAAGAACTCGTCTGCGCCGCCAGACAGCATGATTTCGCCAGCGTCAGCCATACGACGAGCAATCGCCAAGATTTCTTTTTGCGCCGCTTCTACGTCTGCAACGCGAACTGGTGGCATTGCTTCGATATCGTCACGCATCATCTCAGCTGCACGCTTAGACATGTTCTTGAAGACTTTCTCACGTAGAGAGTCATCGGCACCTTTAAGTGCGCGTTGCAGAACGTCCTGTGGAACGTCACGCAGCAATTTCTGAATACCTTGGTCGTCCACTTCCACCAAGTTCTCGAATACGAACATAAGGTCTTGGATTTGTGTCGCCATGTCTTCGTCTTGGTCGCGAATTTGTTCCATCAAGATACCTTCGACGTTGTTGTCTAGGTAGTTCATGATTTCTGCCGCTGCCTTCAGGCCGCCAATCTTCGCGGCTTGTGCACCCGCTTGGCCTGCGAACTGTTTCTCCATGATTTCGTTCAGCTCTGCCAGTGCAGACGGTTGAACTTCTTCTAGGTTGGCAATACGCATCATCAGGTCCAAGCGCACACGCTCTGGGAACTGAGATAAGATTTCTGCGGACTGGTCTGCTTCCAAGTAAGACAAAACTATCGTTTGGATCTGCGGGTGTTCGTTGACAATAATGCTTGCCACTTGGCGAGGATCCATCCATTTTAATGAATCCAGACCTTTCGAGCCGGTACCCAATAGGATTTGATCAACCAAGTTATTCGCTTTGTCTTCACCCAGTGCAGCAACCAGAGCATTACGCATAAAGTCTTCGCTGCCCATACCAATGTTGGTGTATTTCTGGATGTCTTCCAAAAACGCTCGATGAACCGCTGAGACTTTGTCTTGGCTAAGGTCCTTTGCCTTTGCCATTGCACTGCCCACACGCTGAACCTGCTTGGGTTCTAGGTGACGAATAATGCCAGCGGCGTCACTCTCATTCAGGCTGAGCAATAAGATGGCTGCTTTTTCTTCACCGGTAATGGTGGACGCATCAAATTCTACCGGCAATCCGCCATTTTCATCTTGAGGAACGATATCGTTAGCCATTGTCATTCATCCAATTTTTCACAACTTGAGCGGCAAGTTCAGGCTCGTTTGCAACCAGAGCGCGAACCGCTTTCAATACATCTTCATCTTTGTGAAGGTTAGGCAAATCAATGCTTGAACCAAACTCAAACAGTTCACCGCTTTCGATGTCGCTACCAATCAGGCTGGTTTCGCCATCCGCACCAATTGGCAAGCCATCTGGTCCGTACATTTCGTCTTCGTCGTCGCTCGCTGGGTTGAGCAGTTTCTTCAATGCTGGGCGAACCAACACCAAGACCACAACGATGATCACCAATGCACTTGCGAACCAACGAACCCAATCATTGAAGTTCGGATGTTCCCAAATCGGTGGATCGACCATCTGCTCAAGTTCTGGCTCGGCAAACTTCACACTCAAGACATTGAGTAAGTCACCACGATTTTGGTCAAAACCAACCGTACCGATCAGCACTTGACGAATCGCATTAATTTCAGATTCTGACATTGGAGTGTAAGTGACTTCACCCGTGTCTGGATTCACGCTGCGACGGTCTTTAATAGCTACAGAAACGGTTTGGCGTGCCAATGTACCAGTCTGTTTACGTTCGTGACTGATGGTGGTATCGAGTTCAAAGTTGCGCGTTGATTCTTTACGCACCGAGCCTTGGCCGGTAATTGAGCCATCTTTCATCTGCGCGACGTCTTGTGGGATAGACGCGTCCGCGGGCGGTTGATTGCTCAAAGCGCCAGGAATGCCTGCCACCATGTTACCGTTGTTATAATCTTCGAGTGCGTATTCGCTTCGTGTCGCTGGTGTATTTGGGTCGAAACGTTTGCGAGTCTGCTCTACCGCACTGAAATCCATTTGGATGTCTACTTGCGCGGTGTAGTTACCAAAACCTAGGATTGGCAGCAGGACGGAATCAATTTTTTCTCGTAGCGCTTGTTCTTGGCTGCGTTCAAGTTCTTGCTCTTTACGACGAGCCGCAGAGGCAGGATCTTGTGAGCCTGAGCTCAATAGACGACCGTGTTGATCGGTCACCGTAATACGTGACGTCTTCATGCCAGGAACAGCACTCGCCACCATGTCGACGATGGAGTCAACTTCTTGTTGCTTAAGGCTTGTGCCAGTAGAGAGTGTCAAAAATACCGAAGCAGACGCTTCTTGGTTGTGACGTACGAACACACTGTGTTTTGGCAAAGCAAGAAGCACACGTGCTTTACGCACTTGCTTCATCTCTTCAATCGCTTGCGCAAGTTGGCGCTCGCGGCTGAGCTTCAAACGTTCTTGCTCCAAACGTTGTGATACACCAAAGCCCATGTCTTGCAGCAGAATATCATCACCCGCCTCAGTCGCTTGGTTCACACCTGAACGCACCATGCCGAGTTTGATCGAGTTGTAATCACTCGACTCAACCGAGATGGTGTTTCCATCAAGCTTGTAGTTGATTTTTTGCTGATCAAGATAATCCAGCACTGGGATCAATTCTTCGGTTTCATACGCACCTAGAGGGCGCATTTCCGGCTCTTTCACCCAGAAGAACAGCATCACGATTAACGCAACACAGATAGAGATAGACAGCACAAGCACAACCTGTCGAAGTAAATCGAGGTCACCTACTGCCATATCGAATTTTGACGCACTACGCTCTTCAAGATCTGGGTTTTGGCTATCCACATCCAAATCTGAGCCAGCGATCAGTGCACCATCTGCGCCGCCATCGGTGACGGTTAAATCTGTAGACTTGTCTGCCACACTTATTACCTAAATTACACTGGCATGTTCATGAGATCCTTATAGGACTCAACGAGCTTATTGCGGATTTGTACAGTGGCATCAAATGCAACACTGGACTTGTTACGAGCAATCATAACGTCAGAAAGGGAAACATCAGCGTCACCACGATCGAAACGCGTTTGCAGGTCGCCGGATGTTTTTTGGAGTGAGTTAACGTTATTGATGGCTTTAGTGAGGAGATCGCCAAAATCCGCCCCTACTTTCGCACCAGTTGCAACGGGAGCGGTGTTGGTCGCTTCCACCATCATGGCGCGCATTTGTGCTTGAATACCATCAACTTTCATTGTCACCTCTAAGCCAAAAGTTTGACTATTAACTAAAACTGATTATTGACACAGCAATTACTGTGCCATAAGACAATAGTGCCGTAGTGTACCCACACTTTTGTCCTATGGCTATTGATGTGAGTACTAAGCAGGAATATCGATACCAGCGTCACGCATTTTGGCGAGTTTGTAACGCAGGGTACGTGGACTAATACCTAATTTCTCTGCCATCTCTTTGCGGCGGCCGTTACATTCGATCAAGGTTTCCAAAATGATCGCGTACTCTTGGTCACGCAGTTCACCACCAAGGCCTTCACCACCAGCGGCAACACGATTGATCGGATCCACTTGCGCGACAGGCTTAACATCGGGAACCAAAACCTCAGCATTTTGCACAACAGATTGTAGGCTGCTTGCATCTTGCCAATCTACACCTTCCAACAAAATGTGTTCTGCATCGATGTCACCGTTTTCGCTCAAAATGAGTGCTCGCTGAACCACGTTATCCAACTCACGAACGTTACCCGGCCATGGATATTGAAGCAGTTTATCTAATGCAACTGGTGAGAACTTAGGTACTGGCATGCCCATTTTGCTGCAATGACGTTCAGCAAGATGCGTTGCAAGTGGCACAATATCCCCCTTACGTTCACAAAGTGCCGGCCATGAAATTGGGAATACGTTCAAGCGGTAGTACAAGTCTTCACGGAAGTTGCCCTCTGAGACGTACTGCTTGAGGTCACGGTTACTAGTGGCAAGAACGCGCACGTCGAGCTTGATGCTCTTGCGACTACCCAAACGCTCCACTTCTCGCTCTTGTAAAACACGCAGCAGTTTCGCTTGTAAGCTCAAGTCCATTTCACTGATTTCATCCAGCAAAATCGTACCGCCTTGTGCTTGCTCAAACTTACCCGGACACGCTTGCACCGCACCGGTAAACGCACCTTTCTCGTAGCCGAACAACGTCGCTTCAAGCATGTTGTCTGGGATTGCCGCACAGTTGATTGCGACAAAAGGGCCATCTTTGCGATTAGACGCGTTGTGGATGTAACGGGACATGACTTCTTTACCAGAGCCACTTGGGCCCAAGATCATCACGTTTGCATCGGTGCGCGCGACTTTGTCAGCCAAAGCCAATAGGCGCAGACTTTTCTCGTCCGCCACGACCGCGTCACCGTTATCGTCACTCTTAATTGGTGCGTAACGGCTCACCATGTTCAGCAGTACTTCTGGTGCAAATGGCTTCGCCATGTAATCAATCGCACCTTCTTTCATTGCTGATACTGCGTCTTCAATGTTTGCGTAAGCCGTCATAAGAAGAACGGGTAAGTTCGGCCAATTCTGTTTGATATTGCGTAGCAGAGCCAAACCGCCCATGCCTGCCATTTGTACGTCAGAAACCACGATGTCGACCGCGTTTGACTTTAGTTTTACTAACGCATCTTCTGCACAATCGGCTTCTAACCATTCGTACCCTGCCAGAGCCAGAGTATCTACTAGGGCTTCACGAAGACCTTCATCGTCCTCTACGATCAGCACTTTGCTTTGCGCCATTATGATTCTCCAGTATCTGCTTGCACTCGCTCTAGCGGAATGCACATGGTAAAGCAGGCTCCATCGCCCTGCTCTGAAATGAGTTCCAATCGACCGTCATGGGCACGGCAAACCATTTGAACTACAGCGAGCCCCAACCCGGTTCCTTGAGAACGCGTGGTAAAAAACGGCTCCATAATCTTGGCTTGTAGTTCTTTTGGTACTCCCGGCCCGCTGTCTTGCACAGAAATGCGCAGTTCACCGTTAACCGGGCGGAAAAAGACATCTATTTGTGATTCCTTTCCAGACATCTGAATCGCATTCATCACCAAGTTACTCAGTGCGGATGCAATGGCGTTAGCATTGCCTAACAGCTCAGTCTGTTCTTCTTCCACTTCTAAGAAGTAGTCAATGTTATTGTTCTTCAGCGCGGTTTCCACCATCGGCTGGTATTCCGCAACAAGCTGAGCAATGTTAAATGGCTTAATGACTTTATTATCACCACCCTTGGCAAAAAGCAGCATATCATTAACCTGCTTCTCCAAATCGTGCAGTCGATCCATTAATTTGCTTTGAAATCGCTCTCTTGTCGCTGGAGGGAGATTTGGCGCACCTAAATTTGATGCATATAGCATGGCACTCGATAACGGCGTTCTTACTTGGTGAGCCAAAGACGCCACCATGCGACCTAAGGAGGACAGTCGTTGCAAATCACTCACGCGTGATTGCAGCAAGCGTGTTTCGGTCAAGTCGGTGATCAGAATCAGCTGTCCCGTCGCCGAAGCGGAGATCGCCAAGCGAACTTTACGTCCATTACGCAGTGAGATTTCATGACCATCATCTTCACGCGGATCAAAGACCGCTTGGATGATGTTGAACCATTTCTCGTTGACCAGTGGAATCTCTAGAATTCGATGTGCTTCTGGGTTCGCTTCGCGCACAACACCGTGTGTATCGAGCAAGATCACACCAGCAGGCATCACGTCCAAAACTTGTTTGTAACGCTCTACTTGATTCTCTACTGAGTCTAAATGGGATTGGTTGGTGTTATTGTCCATTCACTGCCTGTCGAAATATCGCCATTTAAATACTAAAACAGCTTGGTAAGCAATTAGCATACCAAGCTGTTTTCTATATTTATCATAGCGTTATGTTATCGACAAGAAGTTGACACTAAGAAAAGTGCGGTTTTATTGTCAGAAAAGATAACAAAACGTTCAGAGTTTAAGCGTATGAACGTCAGACTTTACCTATCGTTGTAGGTTGTATTTCCGCATTTTCTCAACCAAAGTCGTGCGTCGCATTCCAAGCATATCTGCTGCTCGTGCAACCACACCACCTTGCGCTTCTAACGCTTGGCTGATCATATTGACTTCCATATCGGCTAATAGCTCTTTCAAGTTCACGCCTTCTGGCGGCAGTGCTTGAGGCGCATTCATGTTGTGGTCCAGATCGCTTTGATCTTCAAAACTGAAGTTCTCAGAGAAGATATCTTGGAACACGTCACGCTCTTGTTCTTCAACCGAAGTAAATGGGTTACCTTCTGGTTGGAACTCAGGAATATCACTGTAACGGTACTTGGTTGGCAGATGGTTTACGTCGACCAAACTGTTCGGGTACAGAATAATCATGCGTTCAACAAGGTTCGCAAGCTCGCGAACGTTACCCGGCCAGTTGTGTTCCATTAAGGAGTTAATTGCACGAGGCGTAAAGCAAATTGGTTGCCCACCTTCGGCTTCCAAACGCGTCATCAGTTCTTGCAGTAGCAATGGAATATCTTGCTTACGTGCTTTAAGCGCCGGCATCTCGATTGGGAATACATTGAGGCGGTAGAACAGATCTTCACGGAATGTGCCATCATCGATCATGTTCTCTAGGTTGCGGTGCGTTGCTGCTACAACACGAACGTTTACTTTAATCGTGGTGTTACCACCTACACGTTCAAAACATCGCTCTTGTAGAACGCGCAGTAACTTCACTTGCATCGACATTGGCATATCGCCAATTTCATCAAGGAAGATCGTACCGCCTTCTGCCAATTCGAATCGGCCTTTACGCGAGGTCAATGCCCCCGTGAAAGCACCTTTCTCATGACCAAACAGTTCACTTTCCAACAGCTCTGGCGGAATTGCGCCACAGTTAATTGGCACAAACGGACCATTACGGTAAGCAGAATGGTAATGAATATTGCGTGCGACGACTTCTTTACCCGTGCCAGATTCACCCAAGATCAGGACGTTTGCTTCAGTATTAGAAACTTGTTCAATCAAATGACGAACTTCTTGAATGCCACGGCTTTGGCCTACAAGGCTACGGAAAAGAGTATTTTTGCGTGCGCTTGCAACAACGTTAACGCCTTTGCGACCAAGGAAATCTTTGCAGTGACGCAGTGCTTCGCTAAGTTGTGGGTAGTTCAGCGGTTGCTCTAACTCCCCAACGAAATTTGGCAAGTCATCAACAGGCAACGGAAACGAGCCCAAGATGAGAAGTGGGATATGGTAGGCTTCATTAAGGTGAGCCATCACTGTTGTCGCAGCACTACCCGCCGAGATGTTACCGACAATACAACCTGACCACACGCTAGACCAGTCTACATCGCCTAGCTGGTCAGAACTGACCGCTTCGCAACTTTCTCCAACAAATTCCAATATATTGCTTATATTTAAACGACTTGGTGCATCGTCATCAATTACAAGCAGCTTTGCCAAACCTTGCATAAGTAAGAATGATTGCCTTTATTATGGGTGTGTTGCGGCCAGACCTTGATTTGCGCAATTGAGTGTAAAAAGGGGGGACCACTCTCAATTAACGATAGACAAAATAGGAAAATCAGCAACAAAAAAAAGCCATTAGGGGCCACTAATGACTTCTATTTTATTTGAATAAAAAAATAAGGCAACCAAGCAATAAAGAGGTGTGAGCTTGATTGTAACTTTACTGAATAACTTTCTGTGCAATCAGACGCAATACCCTACTATTTAAGTAAGGTATTGTTTTGATTATTAAATGCCGACTTCAGCAGCTGTTAGGTTGTGGAATTCAGTCGGGATCTGGTCCCAAGCTGATTTTATCTCACGAATAATGTCGATAACGTCGTCGATCGGTTGAGGATCGTTTTGGTGGTTCGCTGCCGAGATCTGAGTGATCATGAACTCGTAAAGTGAATCTAAGTTTGATGCAATATCACCACCGTCGTCCATCGACAGACAGCTGCGCAGTGCGATGATGATGTCCAACGCTTTACCCAGACGTTCACCTTTTGCAGGAATATTGCCTGCTTGCATTGCTGCTTTACCTTGGATCAGACGCTCAATTGCACCCGCCATTAGCATTTGAATGACTTTGTGCGGAGAAGCCGCGCTCAATTGGCTGTCGACTGATACCTTTTTGTATGCTTGCAAAGAACCGCGCATAGTATTCCTCTTTTATATAAATTTTTTGTACTGCTGAAGCGAACGCTGACCATAACGGAACTTATGAAGTTCTTTACCCACGTTAGAAGTCTCTGCCTGCATCAGCTCGACAATTCTTTTGGTACGAATAAGCAAGTTTTGCCATTCTGCTTCCTGCTTTAGCACCGGATTGCTCTCGACAATGGGTAGCAGGTTTTGCAATAACCGTTCCCTGATATCGACCAAACGTTGAATTTCTTCAGCATTAACGTCGACTTTTTCCAGTTCTTTCGTAATTAGTTGATCAATATCACTTATTTCAATGAGTTCATTTCGCATCTATTAGCCCAGCGCGTTCATTAACGCTCCAAGTTGGCCTTGCATCTTGCCAGTAGCGTCTTGCATGGCAGCGAATTTTGCATGAGTGCGCTTCTCTAAGCTGTCCATGCGGCGATCGAGTGCCGCTTGATCATCACTCAGACGATAATTTTGTTCAGTCAGGCTTTTTTCACGAGTACGGATACTGCCAGTGAAACCCGTGATGCCTTGAATCGCATCTTCCACACGTTTGGCAAAACCGGTATTGCCACCAAAGAACTTCTCTAACTCGTTGAAGTTGTTGTTCAGCTGACGATCAAGCATGTCGTAGTTGATTTCTAGCGTACCTTGACGAGTCGTAGTAATGCCAAATTCAGTCAGCGATTTTAGGTCTTCTGGTGCTTTTTCAATGTTGGTCGAAAAGACCGATTTCAACCGAGAATCAGCATTACGAACAGTACTGTCACCCGCTAAAGGCCCGCGTTGACCTGTCGTTGGGTCGACATTCGCTAATGCTTTGGATGTTTGATAGAACGCGTTGTAAGCCGAAACAAAGCTTTCGATATCTGAGCGCACGCTTTGACGGTCATATTCAACACCGATTTCAGCAGGCGGTTTACCCAGCTCTGATTTGCCTTTCAAAGTGAGGTTCACGCCCTCAATGGCATCTTCAATGACGTTGTTGTGACTCGACAACTGCGCAACACCATCCAGCATCACCATGGAGTCTTGTCCTGCTTGGACTTGAGCCATACCGGTGTAAGCCTCGAAGGATTTTTGAGCCTCAGCAATTTTAGCTTCTGCTACATCTATCTTTTCAAGACGTTCACGCTCTTCGGGTTCTAATTTAGCGCGATGGATGGTCTTTGCTTGTTCTTCTGTCAGTTCTCCACGTTCCACTTTTTGGTCAAGCGCTTGTTTTTCATCCGCAATCTTTTCTTCGATCTCGGCTTTTTCTTGCTCTAATTGCTGCTTGGCTTCTTTGGTTGTGACGTAAGAATCAGTCAACGTACCTGAGGCGGTATTGTTCCAGCCCGGTACGTCTGGCGCTTTGGCGATCGCATCTTCGTCCAACTCTAATTCCGGTGGACGGTAAGAATCGAGGAGTGTACCTGAAGCGGTTTCAGTCCAGCCAGGGATACTGTCTTGCGGACGCATACCCGCTCGTTGATTGGCTTTTTCTATCGCTTCTTGACCCGCTTTCGCAGCGGCAGCACCGGCCGCAGAGATCGGTTCATCCGTTGCGCCATCTGGCACATTCTCTGCCGCTTGTTGTTCTTCAGGAGGTATAGGATTGCCGTCTGCATCCAACGCTTCCGGTTGGTTTGCATCGGTTTCAGGCGCTTTTAGAGGCCCTAACACTGCTTCAGCCGCTTCACGTGCTTCTTCAAGCGCATTCACTCGGTCTTCCAGTGTTTTGTATTCGAAATGTTTCAGAGGGCTGCCGGCTTCGGCGTCCACACTGACTTTAAGTTGATGGTCCTTGCCCGACAGGTTCGAAGCAAGGATCAAACGCGGCCCTGCTACGTCGTTAATTAAGGAAGCACGTACGCCAGGGTTATCCTTAGCGCCGTTAATTCCACGAACGACATCAACTAGCTTAGAGCTAGAACGGACATTAACGTCGAAGGTGTCATCACCAAGAGAAATCTGCAGCTTACCAGGACCAAACTTAGCGTCTTCTGGCAGAACGTCAGAAGCCACTTTATGGCTCTGTGCAAGCTGCAACACATCGATAGCATACTTACCGGCTATAGCGTCAGTAGTTGCGGTCGCAGATACGACTGCGTCGTCCGTTGTCTCTACAGAACGAACGGCAAACGCCTTCTCCTGACGAAAGTTCGTCATGAGATTTTTCATCGTATCCAACGATTCTCTGAGTCGCCCGTAGGCACTGATGCTGGCGTCAATTGTCGTACGCTCGTTGTCGATGCGTTGCTGCTTTGGCACACGCTCGGCATCTACAATTTTGCTGACCATGGAATTGATATCCATGCCACCAGACATCCCCAAAGGGCCTAAACTCATCAAATCACCTCAAAAACGACTTACACCTTTTCAACTAACAAACCGCGGTTAGCTGTGTGCTCAGCTAGGCGACGCAATACCACTAGCATTTCTTCATCAGGAATCTGACGAATTACATCACCGGTTGTGGCTTCGTAAATCGTCACGACGTCTCGACCCGATTCTTCATCGACTCGAAACGCCACTCCTTTATTCATGGCGCTCACAAATTCATTCATTTGCTCAACCATTTTCTCGCGCTCTTCTTTGTTCAGCTCTTGGCGGGATTCCGCCATTTCAATCGCAGCTTGAACAGAGAGGTCACGTTCGGTTTCCTTCGCTTTTACAGGCGAAGTATTACCGTTTGAACTTGCTGTGCTAGGCGTGCCTATGCCATTTTCTTTAGCAACTTTTGTGCCACTCGGTGTGCCGTAAGGCTGGATGTTCGATGCGTAGGAGGATATTTCCATTACAATCTCCCTTCCACCTTATGAGCTAACGATTAGGTCTATCGCTTTGGTGATGGTATCACTAGGCTGAGTCGACCCAATTAGCCCAACAAGCTCAGCGCCGCAGATGGTGACTGCTTTGCTTGTGCCAAGATTGAAGTACTTGCTTGTTGAAGGATCTGCGACTTAGTCATCGCCGTTGTTTCCTTCGCGTAGTCAGTATCTTTAATACGGCTGTTAGACGCGTTAACGTTCTCGTTAATGTTGTCTAGGTTGCTGATTGCGTGGTTGAAACGGTTTTGGAATGCACCAAGAGACGCACGTTGGCTGTCTACTGATTTTAGTGCGCCATCGATGATAGCTACCGCTTCTTGAGAACCTGCAACTGACGTTACGTCGATGTCTTTAACCGTTACGTCTTTAGCATCACCGAAGCCAATTTCACCTGCTAGGTTGCCAGAGAACTCAACATCACCTGTTACTTTTTGAGTAGCAGCGAATACTTGCAGCTTACCGTCCTCACCAACAGACGCTTTAACGTCGTCGCTTTGACCGTTGATGTAAGTTGCTAGCTGTTCAATATCATCGCCTTGCTTTGCAGTGATAGTCAGCTCTTTCTCTTCACCTTGCTTGTTGGTGTAGTTCAGCTTAAGTTCAGTGTTGTCACCAACCGCCCAAGATGCATCTTTACCGTCTTCTGCTGCATAGCTCTTACCGCCCATTGCAGAAGTATCAGAACGTAGGTTACCCATAGAAAGCATGACCGCTTCACCAGAGTCCGCACCGATTTGGAAAGATTGAGTACCGTAAGTACCGTTAAGAAGCTTGTTACCACCGAAAGAGGTTGTTTCAGCGATACGGTTTAGTTCGTCGTTAAGCGCTGTAACTTCTTCTTGGATCGCTACACGTTCTGATTTTGAGTTCGAACCGTTCGCAGATTGAAGCGATAAGTCACGCATACGTTGTAGGATGTTGGTAGATTCATTCATTGCACCTTCAGCAACCTGTGCAATAGAAATACCGTCGTTCGCGTTTTTCACAGCCATGTCTAGACCACGGCTCTGTGCGTTCAAACGGTTAGAAATCTGTAGACCGGCAGCATCGTCTTTCGCGCTATTGATTTTATAACCCGAAGACAAACGCTCCATTGATTTTTGTTGACCTTCAGCCGCCTGATTTAGGTAACGCTGTGCGGTCATCGCAGAAACGTTAGTATTAACGTTAATCGCCATAGTTGATCTCCTTAAGGCTTTAGTTGATGTACCGTCGTGTCTCTCACCTCACTTAGGTACATCTCATTTCTCTCAGTCCCTTTAACGGCGGCCTATAAATATCCTTTAGGAGAAAATTTCAATTTTTTGCGATTATTTTCTTCGACTTAATGAAGTGTGATGAATCTCTAATATTACGATTGGGGATAAATAACACTCGATTAAAATAAAAAATCAGACATAAAAAAACCCAGCCGAGGCTGGGTTTACTCGCTCATCTCTCACCACGAGCCAATGAGGTTCTTGCCTTTAGGTTGAAAATTAACCTAGTAGGCTTAGCGCTGAGTTAGGCGCTTGTTTCGCTTGCGCAAGGATTGAGCTTGACGCTTGCGATAGAATTTGTGACTTGGTCATTTGAGTCGTTTCTTTTGCGAAGTCGGTATCTTTGATA
>NZ_MDAW01000101.1:0-246 GCF_002875385.1 Vibrio sp. 10N.222.52.B12
TCAGAAATGAAAAAAGCCTCGCTATTTCTAGCGAGGCTTCTTAATAGTGGCGGAGAGATAGGGATTTGAACCCTAGGTACGCTATTAACGTACGCCGGTTTTCAAGACCGGTGCTTTCAACCACTCAGCCATCTCTCCACAAATTGTTACTAAAACTTAGTCTTACTTAAATAATGCTAAATCTCAGTTTTGCCTTTAGATTTTTTAAAATCTAAAAACAGTAAGCAAGCCTGGCGATGTCCTACT
>NZ_MDAW01000102.1:0-119487 GCF_002875385.1 Vibrio sp. 10N.222.52.B12
GATTTACGCAACAAAGCCTCTCGCGGTACCAACTAGGATGAAACATGGATATTTTGATTTTTTGTCTAATCGTAGCGGCTTTCCTACCTTATGTAGCCAAAATACCTGTGGCAATTGCTATGCATAAAGCGGGCGGCTATAACAATAATTACCCTCGCGAGCAGCAAGCTGGCTTGAAAGGATTTGGCGCTAGAGCATTAGCGGCACATCAGAACGCTTTTGAATCTTTGATAGTTTTTGCCTCTGCTGTTCTACTTGCAATATCGACAGGTGCAGTAAATGAGAAGATTCAGCTCTTAGCGTTAGCGCATATCGTTTTTAGAATCGCTTACCATGTTCTTTATTTATTGAACTTCGGAGTTTTACGGTCAATTTCTTGGGCAATCGCGATGGGGAGTGCGTTTGGGATTATGGGGCAGTGTATCTCTGGTTGAGGACAGAGGAGAGTTTATTTCCTTGAAGAAAAACGGCCCGCCAGGGGAGTAGGGCCGTTAAAAGTGCAAAGTTGATTAACGTTCAGGAGTCGCTAATAGTCTAACTGCACTATCTACCGCATTGTCGATACCTTGACGACTTTCCAGTTTACCAGAGCTCGCAGGACCGAGTGCACATGCATACAGAGCAAGCTGCTTATCAAAGGGCAGATCTAACTGCTCATAAAGGTTCTGGCGTATTTTCGCGTGGTGTTCTGGTTCTTGGTTAGCAAGGTTGACAAGCGTGTCATAAATAAGCGTTTTCATATAATTCCTTTTCTATTGCACGGGGTGCATATGTATTGTATTCGATTACAATTCGAAATTCAGAAGCCCCAATCACAGAAAAGTGGTCTGATATAAATTCGTGGTGCGAAGTAACAAAGTCGTTGGTGGGAGTTAAATGACTTGTAAATCATAGTGATAGGAATTCACTCTTCGTAGCTTGTTTACAACCGGGAAAGTTGTTCATGTGGTCGAAAAAGCGTAAAGCTAATCTCGGGGTAGCTTTTTGATTCTGGTCGTACAAACTATATGAAATCAATTTGAAGCGTGTCCTACATTAGATAAAAAGCCCGTCGGTGAATTTGACTCTACCGAGAAGTTTACGCAGTTTAAAAGCAATTCTTACTGGTCTTATCGAACAACCTAAAGTCAATCTCTCTGCAACCGATAAAATAGTGTTGAAGTATTGGGTGGCTTTGATGAAAAGGACTTTAACTTGTTATGGGAAAATTCATTGTCATGTGGGCGGTTCTTATTAGCTTGCCAGCTATAGCAAAACAATCTACTTCGCTTGCTGAGGCAGCAAAAGAACGAACACAGTACGACATTACTTATGATGGAAGTTATTACCAAATTGGCTACCCGAATGGCGATGTTGCTTCTGATATCGGGGTGTGTACCGATGTTATTATTCGTAGCTATAGAAAACTAGGTGTCGATCTCCAAGTCCTTGTTCATGAAGACATGAGAGATAACTTTTCTGCATATCCGTCCAAACGAATCTGGGGCTTAGCTCGTACTGATAGAAATATTGATCATCGCAGAGTTCCAAATTTACAAATGTTCTTTCAACGTCATGGGGTAGAAATACCTATCTCGAATGATGGTCATAATTTCAAGCCTGGTGACATTGTCACGTGGATGCTCCCTGGGAACCTCCCTCATATTGGTATCGTTGCCGATGACTTATCGACAGACAAACGACGACCTTTGATTGTTCACAATATAGGAGGAGGTGTCGTACTGGAGGATATGTTGTTTGATTACCCTATAACCGGTCATTATCGGTTTGAGCCAAAATAGAAGGAAGTCAACTTTTGGAAAAACATTGTGTCGTATTGGGTGGAGGCGGATGGATGATGGGAGAGCTCCCAAGCCAACTCGACCAATACATTTTGTCACTAGTGGGAAAGAATAACCCCAAAATCTGTTATCTCTCTACCGCCACCGGAGATTCGGAAGAAGTCATCACCCGTTTCCACAATGCTAAGCTGAGCGAACACCTTACACACTTTCCTCTGTTCAAGTTAGAGAAAGGCTGGCGAACCAAGTTGCTAGAGCAAGATGTGATTTACGTTGGCGGTGGCAATACCCGTTCTATGCTGGCTCTATGGAAAGAATGGTGTATCGACGACATTCTCAAAGAGTGTTACAACCGCGGCATCATACTTTGTGGGATGAGTGCAGGCGCCATTTGTTGGTTTGATTATGGGATTACAGACAGCGATCCAGAGGCTTACTCCATCATCAAAGGCATCGGTCTTTTACGAGGTTTAGCATCTGCTCACTTTATTGAGAACGACGCGAAACACGACCTATTCGAGCGCTTTGCTCATAGTCATCTTGATGCGACCTGCTACGGCCTCAGTGATTATGCCGCGCTGCATTTTGTTGATGGTAAGCCAAGCAAAGTCATTTATAGCAGTGAGGACGCACAAATCACAATCCGAAATGGCAATGATGAAATTTCAAAGAGATAGGCCCAGCTTAGGTGCGGTTACTCGATTGTGTAAAAGCGGGAGTAAATGTCTTCTCTTTTGGTTTCGAAGGCACTCAGAGGCGTTACAGTGGCAACAAATTTTGTTGTCTGACAGCTTACGAGTGCTAGGCAACTACCGAGCATCAATAACTATTGGAGAGCGTGTCGCGAAAAGTGCTTTGGACCATAAGCATCAATTTTGGGCTTTGCACGTTGTCGCAACATCAAAACAGTATATAGGGGACTATGATGAGGCGACGAGCGTGTTTATACAAAGCCAAGCGTTTGCTACTGAGTTGTATTTGAGCTTTAGTTATCAGCATTTGGGCAAGTTGTATGTAGAGCAGGGGCGATTTAAAGAGGCAGAGTCGCTGTTTAATGAGGCTCTCAACATCAGAAAAAAATACGACAAGCCTCTTCTGAAGGCATCAACGTTAAAGGCGCTGGAAGGATTAAATGCGCTAAGAGAGCACGGGACAAGGAGTGTAGATGAACCGTAAGATTTGGCTTTTTCTAGCCATTGTATTGCTAAGTGGACCTTCCGTGTTACCTATTAGCCTAGAAGTATTCTTTCTCGTTGAGTTAGTTGGTTTTCTAGGAATATGGTCAATCTGTTCCAGCTATTTGCACACTATCTGTGCTCACCCTTTTACCCGGCGATTTTGGGCATGTTTTTCAAGCCCAGAGCAGCATTTACTTACTCACCTTCAAATAATGGAACTGATACGTTATCCGTCTCTCCTCGTTCATATGTTGCCTTATCGAAGCGTCATCGCGTGGTCCGTCCCTTTATTCGCTGTTGCTCAGTTTCTGACTGGCCTTCGTTTTTAATGTAGAAACTCATCAATAGGCCCTACTGATACTATTGGGGGGCAATAAGCTGTGATAATGCTGGGTTAAACGTTTTTACGGCAAACAAAAAGCGCCATATCGTCATGGCGCTTTCTCTTTTCTATCTCTCGATACTTTTTCTAAAACTAGGCGATAGCTGGCGTCAAACTTGGTTTGTTTCGCTCAACCACACTAATTGAAATCGCAAGGAACAGAATGTCTTTCACAAGGAAAAAGTTCGCAATCAAAACACCGTCGGAAACTTTCCAAGTATTTGGTGTCGTAACTAGGAAGCTCAGTGTCGCGAGGAAGATAACGCTTGCAGCAATACCAGAGTAGTAAGCAACCGTTGGCTTTTTCAATCCAACCAATAGGCCGAGTGCGACGATGATTTCGGTTAAGCCAATGATATTAGATACGGCTTGAACGGAAATGATGCCATATAGCCAAGACATGGCAGGGTGATTAACCACCAAAGGTTCAATTAATTTGGCTTCGGTTGGGGTGAATTTATAAATACCCAGCCAGATAAGAACAAGGGCAACGCCAAATACGCCAAGGTAGTAACCAAATTGTGTCGGTTTTTGGGAAACAGATGATGCATGCATAATAACTTCTCCTATAAAAGCATGTTTTCAAATGACCGACAGTTGAATTATAAAATTCTTGAATTTATGGTTATATAAAATAACTAATGTCTATATAGCAAAAAGACGAAGAATAAAAAGGATTGGCTTAGATGGAATTTATTCCTGTAGATTTATCACGTCATTTGGATTTGTGTATCGCGTTTCGAAAAGACGCTTATGAGGTCAGTTTTGGCCTTCAGGATGGGTTTGATATTCAAGAAATCACTTCTTGGTTTCAATCGATCGTTAATGACAACGAAGCGGGATTCTTCCATGTCATTAAAGATGGTCAAATCATCGGGCAACTGGAGTGCCGACATCCGGTTTTGGACGATGAAGGGCTGCGATTTGGTTACATTAACCTGTTTTACTTGAAGCCAGAATTTCGCAATCAAGGATTAGGGAAGCAGTTACAAGACTTCTTGTTAAAGCGTTTTGTCGATGGTGGTTGTACCTACGCCAGATTGCGCTACATTCCGGGCAATGATGCCGGTGAACGTTTTTATTACAAAAATGGCTGGCGCCCGGTCGGGGAACCAGGTGAACGTGGCCAATTAATGCAGATCGATTTATTGGAGGACGTATGATCACAATTCGTGACTTTCAAGAAGAAGATGCCCCGAAACTTTGGGCACTTTTCTTTAACACGGTCCGAAACGTCAATCGCAGAGATTATACCGAGCAACAAGTGAAGGCTTGGGCGCAAGAGGGATTTGACTCACAACTGTGGTTAAAGAAGATGGTATCTATCCAGCCGTTTGTCGCTGTGCTAGATGGTGTCATCGTTGGTTATAGCGATGTGCAGCCTAGTGGATTAGTCGACCACTTTTTTTGCCATCATGAATATCAAGGGCAAGGCGTAGGGCGTGCATTGATGACCCATGTACTCGAGCAAGCAAAGGCAAAAGGGCTGACGCGAATCTACTCAGAAGTGAGTGTTACCGCTCGTCCTTTCTATGAGCACATGGGTTTTATTGTTGTAAACGAGCAGCAAATCGAAGTCCGTGGTACTACGTTAACCAACTATGTAATGGAAAGGCGGTTAGACAAAAAAGATGTGTGATCAATAAATAATCCTCGCTCAATTAGTGAGCTTGAACACAGATACCGCATGTTTTCTGCGGTGAATAAGAGTTCATTGATCTAACACCAGAATTTCTCCTCAAAAGCGCGCGCATAATTTCTCTTCGGAGTGGCGAAAAAGGAAGCCAGTTAAAACAGCTCCTTACGTCAGTTATCTCACGGCAAACCATCTCAGGAAGAGAAGTAGTACTATGCGCCCTTATCTCAAATACATCATCCCAACGGTGATCCCTTTGCTCATTTTGCTGATGCCACTGTCAGCGTTTCCATTCGAAGGCATGACCATCATTCAGCAGCGCGTTATCGCGATATTTTTGCTTGCTGCACTCTGTTGGGTATTTGAACCGATCCCAATTTACGCCACCTCTGTGGTGATCATCGTGCTTGAGTTGTTGCTCGTTTCCAACAAGGGCCTGATTTTCTTTCGGCTTGATGAAGGGGAGCCTCATTTTGGTGAGTTACTGCAATACAGTGACATCATGGCGACGTTTGCTAGCCCAATCATCATGCTGTTCTTAGGAGGATTCTTCCTCGCGATGGCGGCCACCAAGTATCGATTGGACGTCAACTTAGCGCGCGTACTGCTTAAGCCGTTCGGACAAAACCCGAAATACGTCATGCTGGGTTTAATGCTGATTACTGCAATCTTCTCGATGTTCATGTCGAACACAGCAACGACAGCAATGATGTTGTCCATCTTGACGCCGGTTATCGCGGTGTTTGGCCCGAAAGATCCAGGGCGCATTGCGTTTGCGTTGTGTATCCCAGTCGCAGCAAACATCGGCGGTATTGGTACTCCAATAGGTACACCGCCGAACGCGATTGCATTGAAATACCTAGTGGGTGATAACCTTATTACCTTCGGTGAATGGATGGTATTTGGCGTGCCGTTTGTCATTGTGATGATGGCGCTAGCATGGTTCTTGATCGATTTTCTCTACAAAGCTGAGACGACCAAAATTGACCTTAACATCAAGAGTAAATTCTTGAAAACGCCGAAAGCCATCATTGTGTATATCACGTTTGCAGGCACGATTCTGCTTTGGTTGATGGGCTCGGCGCACGGCATGAACTCTTACACGGTAGCGTTGATTCCGGTCGCGGTATTTTCACTGACGGGCATCATCAACAAAGAAGATCTGAAGAAGATTTCTTGGGATGTGCTTTGGTTGGTATCTGGCGGTATTGCGTTGGGTCTTGCACTAGACAAGACAGGTTTGGCGAGGCTGGTGGTTCACAGCATTCCATTTGATGAATTCTCGCCTTATGTGGTGCTGTTTGGCGCTGCGTTTTTGTGTTTGGTTATGGCGAACTTTATGTCTCACACGGCGACGGCCAACTTACTGATGCCAATCATGGCGGCGCTTGGTACCTCAATGGCATCGTTAACACCACTCGGTGGTGAAGTGACGTTGATTCTCGTAGTGACCTTTGCAGCTTCGCTTGGTATGTCTCTGCCAATCAGTACGCCACCAAACGCATTGGCTCATGCGACAGGGCATGTGCAAAGTAATCAAATGGCGCGTGTTGGTGTCGTGTTAGGTGTAGTAGGTGTATTGCTCAGTTTCTTGATGGTGTGGATCCTTCACACCGTTGGACACATTGGTTAAGTCATGTACGAAAGTAAATTAGATACGCTGGTGGAGCGTTATTTCAATCATATCGAGCGTCGCATTACGGTGTCGTCAGGCTCGGTATTGATTGAGCAAGACGGCTACAACGAGCGACTCTACTATGTGCTGTCTGGCGAGCTTGCCGGTTATTTCTCTGAGGATAGCAAAAAGCAGACTCAGGTGTTTGCGGCATCTAAGGGCGCGTTTATTGGCGTGCACAGTTTCTTCTCTGGAACGTGGACTGCTTCTTCGACGGTGATTGCTCAAACGGACGTTGAATTAGCGTGGATTGAGCGCAATACGCCAGCGGTAGAAGCAGGTAAGTATGGTCCTTTAACTGCACAGTTTATGCCGGTGATGGTCAACGAGCTTTCTCGCCGTCAACGCCGAGCGATGCAAGAAGCGCTGGGTAAAGAGAAGGCATTGCAAAAGCTGCATACCGCAGAGCAAATGACGACACTTGGCCAACTTGCAGCAGGCATCGCCCATGAGCTCAACAATGCCATTGGTGTGGTGAGCAGTAAATCAGAGCGTTTGGAGTCGGTGATCATGGGATTGCTCGAAGAGGTCCATCCTGAGGCAAGCCAGTTCTTCGATTTCGGTTTGATGCAAGGGCAGAAAATCTCATCGAGTGAAGCAAGAACGCGAGGGCGCCATTTTGAGAAGTTCTATGGTTTGCCAAAAGATCTGGCCCGAGAATTAGCTCGCGCTGTGCCAACCGATTATCTCAATGAGCATTGGTTAAAGCGTCCAGAAGAAGCGATTCGTTACTGGCAGATGGGACGTGATTTACACGATTTGCGTATTGCCTCAAAGCACACCGTTGGCATTGTGAAGTCAGTGAAACAATTAGGTCGTACCGACATAGACAAAGAAGAAGGGCTCAGAGTTAATGACTCGATAAACCAAGCACTTGCATTGCTACAAAGCGATTTAAGACGTGTAAGTGTGCGTTTTAGTCCGGCTGATTTACCTCTGTTCGTGGGCTCGCAAACCGAACTGGTGCAAATCTGGGTCAACATTTTGAAGAACGCTTGTGACGCGCTAAGAGAGACTGAGTCACCAGCGATTGAGATACAAACGCGTGTAAGCAAGAACAAGATTCTAGTGACTATCACCAACAATGGTCCTGAGATTGACGAAGTTACACGTAGAAAGATTTTCCGACCAAACTTCACCACTAAGAAAGGTGGCCTGTCGTTTGGATTGGGGTTAGGGCTGTCGATAGTGAAACGCATCGTGGCGGGTTATAACGGCTCAATCGCGGTGAAAAGTGACAGTGAAAAAACCATATTTAGAATTAAACTACCGGTAGAGGATGAACATGGACAAGCTTAATTTAATTTGCGTTGATGACCAGCGAGAGGTGTTAAGCGCGGTTCTGCAAGACTTACAGTCGTTAGGCCAATGGCTCAACATTGAAGATTGCGAGTCTGCCGATGAAGTACTTGAATTGATGGATGAGTTAGATGCAGACGGAGAGATGATTGCGCTTATTATTTCTGACCATGTGATGCCGGGTAAAACTGGTGTGGAATTGTTAACAGAAATTTCTAAAGACAGTCGTTTTCTACGCACTCGAAAAGTATTGCTAACCGGGCAAGCGACACATACAGATACCATTAATGCTATTAATTCTGCGGGCATTGATCGTTACTTTGAAAAACCTTGGCAGGCAGAGCAATTGGTGGAGTGTGTGAGAAACTTGGTGACAAAGTACATCTTCGATATGGGCTTAGACTACACCGAATACCACGAGCACTTAGATCAGAATGTCGTGTTTGACCGCTTGAGATAATCGAATGCTCCTGAGCTGAGTAGGATGTTTAGCTCAGGATGCATTCTCGCGATTTTTAACTGGAGTGATTATTGACTCAAGGTGTATCGACTTGCACTTGCGACAGATAAAGGTTTAGAAAACCAGAAGCCTTGCAGGTAATCGACACCCATCTCAGCAAAAAAATCGCGCATTTTAGCATCTTCAATTCCTTCGATGACCACCTCAATGTTCTGCTCAAAACACATGCTGATCAAGAATTTCAAGTACTCTCGAGACGAACGGTTTGTTAGAGTCTTCCATGCCATTAACTTATCTATCTTGATTTGCGTCATCGGTAAATCGAAGAAGCAATTCAAAGAACTGTAGCCTGCACCAAAATCATCGAGTGAGAGCGCAAATCCGAGTTCACTTAATGTGTTGAGGGGGGCGATAGCCGCTTGGTTATTATCCAGAATAAAGGTTTCTGTTAGTTCGAGAACGATCGCTTTGGGTTCGACGCCTGCCTTATCCGCCATTGCTTTTATCTTGCTCGGAAACTCACTATTGAGAAGCTGTAATACCGACACGTTCACGTTCACACGCACTTGGTTCTGATAACGTTCACGATAGCTTTTAATGAACTTGCAAGCTTTTTCAAAGACTTGGTACCCCAGCTCGACTATCAAGCCTTTATTTTCTGCGACAGGAATAAATTCATCAGGATAGATTTCACCAAACTCTTTACTGCGCCAACGTACCAGAGACTCGAAGCTGACCACTTGTAAATCGGATGCTCGGACAATCGGCTGAAATTTCACGCTCAGTGTTTTCTCTTCAAGTGCGTTTTTCAAACCCTGCTCGATAAAAAAGTAACGGTCCACCGCATGTTGCGTTTTTTGGCTGTATACCGCGATGCGATCTTTGTTTTTCTCGCTGGCATATTGACAGGTGCGTGCGGCCTTGCGGACAATTTCTTCAGCTGAGTGCTCAGGATCGATAGAAGGGTAGAGTCCGATACTGATATTACTGCCCAAATATTGGCCTTCTTCGACTACCGCATCATGATAATTCTGTTTGATGGTTTGTGCATAAGTGTGCAAATCTTCGAGTGGTATTTCATCGAGCACCAAAATAGCGAAATCATCATCATGAACACGGTAAACGGTGCAGTTGGGCGAAGGCAAATGGCTGAGTGTCTGCAATAGTTTCTCGACTAAGCCATCGACCAGCTCACTACCATACTGGTTGAGGTAAGATTTGATTTCTTCTATCTGGATATAAAAAATCGATGCTTGGCTACGGTTTGATTTCACGAGTTCATCGATATTGAGAAGCAGATGTGCGCGGTTTGCCATACCGGAAGCGTTGTCATGAAAGGCCACTTGATGAATGTAGCTTTCCATTAGTTTTCGCTCAGAGATATCGCGATGGCTGCCGACCATATAGTGGCCGTGCTCGGTTTCTTTGGTCATCGCAACACCTTCAATCCATACGTATTGTCCGTTGGGTTTACGCAATCGATAGGTAGTGGTGACACGAGTGTTGTCGGTGTTGATATGGGCATCGACACGCTTAGACAGACGCTCTCTGTCTAAAGGGTGCACTAAGTCCAACCATCTATCTAGATTGATACGGCCCGCATTGATGCCAAATTGCTCATAGAATCGCTGGTTATAGAAAGCCATAGTGCCGAACTCATCCATGTAAAAGAGTCCTTCACTAAACACATCGAAGATGTGGATGAAGCGTTGCTCTACGATCTGAAGAAACTCACGATCGTGTTCGGAAATGGTTTGATCAACCTTGTTGGTGGTCAAGATGCTTCCTCCGCAATCCTAGCAGCGTTGAAGATAAATAGATAAGTCGAGCTACACGCTGATGACATTTTGGGCGGTTATCCTTTCACACTGCATACGAAACAAGTCGATTCAGGTTGGTTAGCTGTGATGTTAATGAGCTGACTTCGCTTATGTGGAATAGAAATTATATTAGAGTAATGCGACTAATAATCGGCATTTATAAAACTTAGTCAACAGTAAATACCATTTGTACGAAAGAGTTATTGATTCAACACCCAAATTATCAAAAATCAGACAAGAGATGACGATAAATTGGACTAAGTCCATAGATTAAAAGTGGTTTTTAAGGAGGCGAATGTCTCATATATTGACTTAATACTCATTAATTTTAATTGATAGTGAATTCTTATAACGATGAATGGTCAGATCCCTTATAATGCGTTTGCTAAATAATAGATGTTAACAAGTTTCGCGATATGCAGTACAAACCAGAAGACTCAATAAAAATTTCGATTGCAGATATCGGTATCGGTATGTTCGTTACTGCAATCGAACAAAATAAACGTGTGAACTTGGCCAATGCCGGACGCGTTTCTACTTCGCAAGGTATTAAAAAGCTGCAAGCCAGTGGGGTGAAGTTTGTGTGGGTTGATCAGAAACTTTCTGCTCAGGAGTGCGTGTTCAACCCTGTTGAAGAGGAACATGATGTCACGTTAGCGGCATCTGACGTTATTACAACGCCGAAAATTCAGCGCGCGTTTCGTTCCCGAGAAGCCCAGCACAAGCGAGCCAAAAAACTGATTGCAGAAGCGAAAGGTTTAGCTCAAAAACTGCTGAACCAAACCTTTGAAGTCGACGAAATTGAATCGTGGGCGGATGACATGATCGAAAGCGTATTTATTGATTCTGATGCGCTTCAATGTGTGTCTGCACTGCGCCAAAAAGATTCATATTTGCTTGAGCATTCCGTTAACGTCGCATGTTTGTTGGTATCTTTTGGTAAGCATTTAGGTTTGGATAAAGAAACGCTCAAACAGCTTGCTATCGGCGGGATTATTCATGATGTGGGTAAAATCAAAGTTGATGATGAGGTTTTACATAAGCCAGCACGACTCACTCCTGAAGAATTCGAGCATATGAAGTTGCATCAGGTGTTTGCGGGTGAAATTATCGTGGGTGTGAAAGGGCTTGCCGATGTGAGCCGCGATGTATGCTTAATGCATCATGAAAAACTTGATGGTACAGGTTATCCACTAGGTTTATCTGGTGAACAGATCCCAATGCATGGCCGCATGAGCTGTATCGTCGATATTTATGATGCATTGACCGCAGACCGTGTTTACAAAAAGGGCATGAGTTCGGCAGAGGCGTTCAAAATCCTATTGAGTTTGACGCCATTCCACCTTGATCCTGAACTGGTGTACAAATTTATTAACTGCATCGGCGTTTATCCAGTCGGTTCTATTGTTCAGTTAAGTGATGGGCGTGTCGGTATTGTCTGGACATCGAATGAATCTCAAGCTCTGAAACCGATAGTGAAGTGTTTCTACTCTCGCAAATACAAACGCTATATTGATGTGGCAATGGTCGATTTGAAAAACAGCGCCCACACTATCGAAAAAGCAGTGGCGCCTTCGACGTTAGAAGTCGATCCGAAGCCATTCTACGATTAATGTGCAGTCAGTTTGCTTGTTTGTGATGCTTGTCCAATAAGTAATCACTTTACACGATTGCATATTATCAGTATGTTGATTGCATAACTAAACGACTCAACGTGAACGAGAAGATAGATAAATGGAGGCATGTTTGTTGCTCTGGCTTCTCGCTCTGGTTCCTTACTCTGAACGCTTATTGAGGAGTACGATTGGTTTTGAGTTAGTTCAGTTATGAGCAGAATGATGTGGAGCCCTCTACGTGATGTTTCATGGATAGAAACGTTGAGTAAGGCTGTTATCCCACGTGATTCACTCATTTATCCGTACATTGGAAAGGAGCGCCAATGCAACTCGATACTTGGATTTATTACACCCTCGCAATACTTGTCCTGACTGCCTCTCCTGGGCCTAGTTCGCTACTTTGTTTAAGCAAAGGTGTTAGCAGCGGATTTCGCCACGCCTTTATGACGGCACTTGGTAGCTTAGCCGCGATCACCATCATTCTTACTTTGTCTTTTACTGGCCTTGGCGTCGTGATTGCTTCTTCGGAGTTGGTCTTTAACATCATCAAATGGTGTGGCGCGGGGTATCTGGTTTGGCTAGGTATCCAAGCTCTACGATCCAAACAGACGGATTTTTCTCAAGCAAAGTTAGAACAGTCTTCTTCTAGTTATCTCAGCGCGTTTGTAAGTGGCTTTATCGTTGGTGCAAGCAACCCGAAAGCCATTGTATTTTTTACCGCGCTATTTCCTCAATTCATTGACCCTTCTGCATCGCTATTCACTCAATACATGATCTTTGCTAGTACGTTTGTGGTGTTCGAGCTGAGTTGGTTAACCTTCTATGGATTACTCGGTGTGAGGACATCAAACTGGTTATTTGCAAAGGGAAGAGCTAAATTTTTCAACCGTCTTACAGGTGGTGTCTTCATCAGCGCTGGTGTGGCTTTGTCGACCGCGCATCGAAGCTAAATAACCGCGGATTAATCTAAGCTATTAAATCCTAGACTAAATTAGAAAAACCTTATTTCCAAAATGGAAATCGGCGTTTTGGTTTTTTTCATTAGTGGCAAAGACTCTTGGAGCGTAAAATTCAACGCGTCCCCTCAAACGATGATTTGAAATCAACAAATGATTCGAAAGGGCGTATTCGTTGTATTTTCTCCAGGAACATCTTAGATGACTCAAAGCCTTTCTGATCTTCAGCAGCGTTTCCTTGCTATCGCGACCGATAGCAACTTGTCTCCAAAACAGAAATCAAACTTTCTTGCTTTGGAAGCCGAAGCCACAATTCCATATATGACCGTCTCTGACGAGGTAAGCCAAGCGATGCAGCAAGGCGTCATATGTGACATGTTTGAGGGTCACGCGCCGTTTAAGCCGCGCTATGTTTTGCCAGACTACGCAAAATTTCTTTCTCAAGGTTCTGAATACTTGGAGTTAGCTCCAGCAGAAGATTTTGATGATGCGATCAACATGTTGACCATCCTTTACCATCACGTGCCTTCGGTAACCAGCATTCCGGTTTACCTAGGTCAACTTGATGATGTGTTGATGCCTTACGTCGGTGATCTTACTGACGAGCAAATTTACAAAAAACTGAAACACTTCTGGATTATGCTGGATCGCACATTGCCAGATGCGTTTATGCACGTGAACATTGGTCCGACGGACAACATCATTTGCCGCACGATTTTGAAAGTTGACGCCGAGCTAAAACAGATCGCGCCAAACCTAACGTTCATGTACGACGAAGCAGTCACACCAGACGCTTTGTTAAAACAAGCAACACAAAACATTTGTGAGTGCAGCAAGCCACACATCGCGAATTACCCAATGCACGCGAATGCCTATGAAGGTGCTCGCTTTGGTATTGTGAGCTGCTACAACTCTTTGCCATTGGCTGGCGGTTCAAACACGTTAGTGCGTATGAACCTAAAAGAAGCGGCGAATCGTGCAGACAACCGTGAAGATTTCTTTAATAACGTGCTGCCAGAATATCACGGCTTGATGGTTGAGCTGATGGACGCACGCGCTTCACATTTGCATGAAAAATCTGAGTTCTTCAAAGGCTTTCTAACGCAAGAAGGCTTGATCGAAGAATCTCGCTTTGCGCCAATGTATGGCATCTACGGTATGGCAGAAGCAGTGAATGTGTTACTAGAAAAAGAGGGCAGAGCAAGCCGTTACGGCCAAGATGCAACGGCAAACGAGCTCGGTCACGCGATCTCGGCAAAATTGTCTGAATTGGTCGAAAGCACACCAGTGAAGTTTGGTCTAGAGGGCAAAGCACTGCTGCACGCACAAGGCGGTATCAGCCTAGATTTGGATGTAACACCGGGCGTTCGTATTCCTTACGGCAACGAACCAGATCCAGTGTCTTACGTGCAAGCAACGGCAGGTCATCACCAATACTACCGTTCTGGCATCAGTGACATTCTGACTATCGACGAAACAGTGAAATCAAACCCAGAAGCGATGTTCAACCTGTGCAAAGGCGCATTGAATGCTGGATACCGTGAGTTTACGGCAAACGTTGCGTCAAACGACTTGGTTCGCGTAACGGGTTACATGGTCAAACTGTCAGATATCGCAAAGTTCGATGCAGAAGGATCACGTACTAATACGACGTTCCTAGGCGCAGAAGCGGCGAAGAACACCGGTATTTTAGAGCGTTCACCACGTGTGGTGAGCCACGAAATGTCACCGACTTACGCTAAGTAATGGGTGACGGATAAGAATAAGATGACTAGACGTTCGGAAAACCTCTTGGCTAAGGTAACTCGTATCCTTCCGTTCTCTTGTGTTGATGGACCGGGAAACCGTCTAGTCATCTTTCTACAGGGTTGTAACTATCAGTGCATCAATTGCCACAATCCACACACTATCAATCACTGCAATCATTGTGGTGATTGTGTGAGTGAGTGTCCCGCTGGCGCACTGAAGTTCGACGAAAGCAACAACGTTGTTTGGCTTAAAGAGGAGTGCACCCACTGCGACCATTGTATAGAGATATGTCAGCACCAATCTAATCCTAAAATTTCTGACTACTCTGTGGAGGCAATGCTCGATTTGATACGCAAACAGCGCTTTTTCATTAGCGGTGTTACTGTATCCGGTGGGGAATCTACCTTACAACTCCCTTTCATTATGGCGCTGTTTAAAGGGATCAAACACGATCCTGAATTGCAGCATCTCACTTGTTTCATCGATAGCAATGGTTCTTTATCCACCGTAGGTTGGGAAAGAGTCTTGCCGTACATGGATGGTGCGATGATTGACCTTAAATCGTGGCAAAGTGAAACGCACCACTGGTTAGTCGGGCGAGATAACCACCGAGTATTCCAAACCATTCAGTATTTAGCGCAAGTAGGCAAGTTGTACGAAGTGCGTTTGCTTCATATTCCGGGTAAAAGCGATTTAGATACGGAAGTTGCAACGGTGGGGCATTATCTGCAATCGTTGCCAGAATCGGTCAACATTCGTTTGAATGCCTTTCAGCATCATGGTGTCACGGGTGAAGCTCTGGAATGGGAAAAATGTTCCCAAGATGAAATGGAACGCTTCCACGCTCAATTAAGTCAATTTGTCAGCAGACCAATGACCATGCCATCGGTCTACGTGTAGCGCAGTAAAGATAAAAAGGCTTAGAGTTTATTCACTCTCGGCTTTCGACATCCACCAAGGGTCTCACAAGCCTTAAGCACTTGTTGTTGTAGCCATCTTAAAGCGGGATCGTTCAGGCTCGCTTTATTCCACACCAAACTATACGCCACTTGTCCGTACTCAAACGGCAAAGGTCTCTCTACCAACCCCTTGGCTTGCAGTGCCATTCGTACCCAAAGTTTTGAGCAAGTGAACAGATAATCAGAGTGGTGGCACATTACCGCTGCCGATCCAAAATCGGCCACGTGCATCGCGACGCTGCGTTTAGCGTAACGCTGAGTTAAGTTCTGCTCAAAGTAAGGCTGGGATAGGTCTTTATCGTGAATACCAATGTGTCTCGCACACAAGTAGTTCTCTACTGAAAGTTCTTCTTTCACTAACGGGTTATTGCTGCCCATCAAACAGATCATTTCGTCTTCTAGGATCGTCTGCCAAACCAAGTCTTTGTTGTGCGTTGGTGGTTGGCTGATGTCGTGCGGCAGAATCATAAAATCAACTTGCCCACGGATCAGAGAATCAAAACTCATTTGTTCTTTTGCATACACGTTGAGTTGTGCGCGACTCCCCATTTGTTGAGACAAGTCTTGCAGCATGGGTGCAAAGATCTCGAAGGTACTTTCACGCATTGCCAAAGAAAAGCGACCCTCGTAATACGCGGGATTAAACGAGCCTTGGTAAAGCAAACCGTTCATGCTGGAAAGAATGCCATGAACAGAAGGGCCGATGTTCAAAGCAAACGGAGTCGGGACTAAACGAGTGCCATCGCGGTAGAAAAGGTCGTCTTTAAGAATGTCGCGCAATTGGCTGAGCGTTTTACTCACGCTGGAAGGGGTCACGCAGAGCTGTTCCGCCGCTTGAGTCACGCTATGCGTCGTGAGCAGCATGTGCAATACAGTAAGGTGTTTAAGGCTAATGCGTGAGAGTGTTATGTAATCCATTCGCAAGGCTAGGGTCTGTTTATCTTTCGTGGTTAAATTTTGTTCGAGATAAAAGCGTTTTAATCGCGGCGAGTCGATTGAAGCTTAGTGGCTCTAAGTAAAATTGACTCAACAAAGAATAAAACGCTTTTAGCCGAACCCTTTGGGCAGCGTTTGTAGGTGCTTTCTACTGCGTTATCGGCTTATCAGGTAGAATAGCTACATATCAAAGCCCCTGCCTTGTATAAAACACCTACAAACTGCTGCAAAAATCATCACGAAAGGTCAACAGACCCTAACTCGTGTGATTTTTCTCAGTATATCAAAATATTATTATGAAACATTTTTTTACGATTGTTGAAGCACGCAAAAAGAGGCGTTTCAATTCGTACTCAATGCAATAGTTTGGCTCAACTCGGCACTTGATGGGGTGAGTATGGCTTATAACCCTTAGAGGACGAAAGATGCTTTACACAAGCCTGACAAAATAAGGGATTGCGTACAAAGGGAGGAGGTGATTTACTCGCGTTTCCTAAGTAACAGAGGTTTTAAAAACTTAATGGACGACCCCTTTAGTCGACTGAACAATTCACTGTATGGCTTCCAATCACCGGAGGCGTACTCATGTTAGAACTTTTCATGCAACCAGAAGCGTGGGCTATCTTCGCTACTTTGTTTGCTCTTGAAGTAGTCTTAGGCGTTGATAACGTCGTATTCATCTCCGTTCTGTGTGAACGATTACCACAACACCAGCGTAAACTTGCCCGAAATCTAGGTATTGGCCTAGCGGTGATGGCGCGTATTGTTTTGGTGTTCTCGATCTCTTGGATCATGCAACTTACTCAGCCGTTAATCAGCTTCAGCGACTATGCGTTTACTGGTCGTGATTTGATTATGATTGCGGGTGGTGCATTCCTACTGGCGAAAAGCTTGAAAGAGTTGTGGAGTTGGTTAACGCATACTGAGCACGGTCACTCGACTCATGTTCGTACTGGTCTGGCTGTTGTTCTGCTTCAGATTGTCGCGGTTGATGCTGTGTTCTCGATGGACTCGGTGATTACTGCGGTTGGTCTAACGAGCGAAGTACCAATCATGGTGGCAGCGATCATTTCGTCAGCGATTGTGATGGTGTTAACGGCGGAGAAAATCAACAATCTAGTGACGCGTTACCCGGGCTTTAAGACCCTTGCTCTACTGTTCCTAGTATTTTTAGGTGGTCTGTTGATGGCAGAAGGTTTTGCTATTCACATCAACAAAGGTTACGTGTATTTCGCGATGGCGTTTGGTTTAGTGTTGGAAATGTGTCATATCCAACTTAAGAAAAAACAACGCCCATTGATTCAACGAATTCGTCCAATTCGACCTCGTTCAATTGCATTGCAAGTGCGATAATCGAACTCAAAACTGGCCGCTCTCCTGAGCGGCTTTTTTACGTCTGGACATAAGGAAAAGCAAGGGTTTGTCGTGTCGATTAAAAATGGAATTTGTTGTTGTAGCACGAATTTCTTATATAGACCGCCCTAACTCTTACAAGTGAACGAAATAGAATGAACAAACTGATCGATGCGTTATCGACGGACGGATACTACATCTGGGATGATTTCCTTTCTCAAGAAGAAGTGGCTGAGCTGCGTGACTGTATTCCAGACAATTGGAAGAAAGCACGTATTGGTCGTAACGACGATGTGACACGTGTTGAATCGATTCGTAGTGATAAGATTCAATGGTTGAAGCGTGACATGGGCTCGGCAGTAACGTCATTTTTAGACAAGATGGAAGCGATTCGTTTAGAAGCAAACCGTTACTTCTATCTCGGTTTGTTTGAGTACGAAGCGCATTTTGCGAAATATGAGAAAGGTGATTTCTACCAAAAACACCTCGACTGCTTTAAAGGCAATGAAAATCGCCGTCTAACCACCGTGTTCTACATGAATGAATCGTGGAGCGAAGAAGATGCTGGCGAGTTGGTGGTTTATGATTTGAATGACAACGTGATTGCGACGATCCCACCACGTTCTGGTCGCTTGTTTGTATTCTTATCAGAGCAATTTCCTCACGAAGTGTTACCGACAAATGCAGAGCGTTTTAGCATTGCAGGTTGGTTCCGCATTAATGGTGTGAAAGACAACCAGCTTGATATCGCTCACTAAGCGGTTTCATTGATTTCAAGAAGACAAAGGGACACCCACTTGGTGTCCCTTTGTTGTTTGGTTTGTCTAGAACGCTCGGCGTTACATACCTACTGAGAGCTCATAACACGCTTGCCTGTTTGACCATAACACCTGATAAACGTCGGCACAGAGTTTTCCCGAATCTACTTGTTCACCCATGATGATTGCGATTTCTTGTAATGTCATACGGCCTCGATATGGGCGGTCTTGAGAAAGCGCTTGAAAGACATCGACAACGGCAATGATACGAGAAGGCACATCCAAAGCTTCCGCCGTTTTATGATAAGGGTAACCTGAACCATCTAACCGCTCATGATGGTTGGAAGCCCACTCGGCAATCTTGGCATTCGGAAATACTTTGTGCAGAGCAAGTTCAGTATCAATCGTATGGCGCTTGATGCGTGTGTATTCTTGCTTGTCTAGTGGGCCTTCTTTGTGAAGAATCTCATCAGGGGTTTTGAGCTTGCCAATATCATGAACTAATCCCGCAATAAAGATCATCTCTTGCTCGTGTTCATCCAATCCCATTTTCTTCGCTAAGTAACGAGACAGTTCCGCAACTTTTTGTGAATGTTGATAGGTGAAAGAACTTTTTGCGTCGACAATTCTTGCAAGGAAAAGTCCTAAACTGGTGAGATCTTCGATACTTAATTGCTTTTGCAGCCAATCGATATTTTCGAACTGCATACCAATAGTTTCGATGTGTTCGGATTCCATGGCGAACCAAAACGCGTCTGTCATGATAAGTTTGACCATGGCACGGCACATTTCGGGATGAAACAAGGTACCGGCATTAACCAAGACACATTCCGCGATCAGTTCTTCATGTAAAGTGACAAGATCACTATGGCAGTTAGTGACGTAGTGGGCGCGCATAAAATCTAAACGGTCCGCGAGATAGAGTAATGCGGCGACGTTTTTTTCGAAAGGGGGAATATCAATCTGATCCAACTCATCCCAGTGCGTGTGATGGTAAAGAATCGGAGTAGCGAATTGTGCCAGCAAGCGACATTGCTTAAGTGTGTGGTAACCACGAATGCAATGGGCTTTGGCGTCTTGAGGGACGAGCTGTTCGAGCAACATCATGTGCTCGCGGGTTTCTGAGACGCCACAGTCGTGAACCATTCCTGCGAAGTAACAGAACTCGGCTTGGTGATTATCCCAACCTAAAGCGAGAGCGCATTGGTATGCGATGTAAGCCACCCGATGGCTGTGGTGAGAATCGTCGACGCCTACGTAATCTAACGCACGCGCCACCCAGATAAGGGCTTGTTTTAGATCGACTTCAAATTCGTGATTACTCGACGAATCATAAGCCTGATTCTTTGTTAAAACCGACATGGTAAATACCGACGTTTTTGTTTTTCCTATGCCCATTTTTCTAGTTTTAAGGGACTGCAGCAGCGAACTGATAGCAAATATGACGAGCATAGGATGTGTTTATAGTTATGGCGGGAATAATACTGGTTGTCGCACGTAAATTTCATCACTAGGGGAAAAGTATCGTTCAGTTCTTTGAACTACGTATTGATTTAGAAAGAATTTTAGGTGTTCGATTGACTTCCTTTGAAAAGCCACCAATTAGTGATGTAAAGTATTCTCATTATCATTATTGTGTGGAAGGTAAGTTATGAAAAGAGTGGTAGTTTGGGGTGCAAGTAGTGGTCTTGGTTTGGCAATTGCACAGTATTTTGCAGAGAAAGGTGCTGAAGTTGTCGGTGTGGCGAGAAATCCAGACAAAAGCCCAGAATTAAAGGCGATTTGTCAGTCAACGTTTGTGTGTGATGCCACTGTTACGGAAGAGGTTAACGCGGTGGTTGCACAGCTCAATCAAGATGACATTATCATCAGCAGCATGGGTAGCTTCCGTGCTGATATCCCAGTGGACTATCTTGGGCATCGACATCTGGTTGACGCTGCGTGTCAGGCTTCTCTAAAGCGTTTTGTTCTAGTGACTTCACTTGGTTGTGGTGATAGCTGGAAATACCTTTCTGACCGTTCTAAAGCGGGTTTTGGCGGTGTTGTGCGTGAGAAGTCATTAGCGGAAGCATGGCTACAAACCAGCGACTTAGATTACACCATCATTCGTCCAGGTGGCTTGAAAGATGGTGAAGTGACGGGCAATGGTGTGTTGGTTGAACCTAAAGAAGTGCATGGTTTGGTATACCGCCAAGAAGTGGCTCGTTTACTTTTTGAGATGCTGGAAAAAGGTCAGGGCAGTGGTGAGATCTTCCACTGTGTCGATCCAGAGCTGACTTACTAGGTTGGCCTTTTAAGCGAATGATTTTGAGGGGCTGGGTTTAGGCGCTGTCCCTGCTTTCGTTTGAATAGAGCACGACTTGGTCGCGGCCTAGATCTTTTGCGGCATACAAGGCTTCGTCTGATTCATCTAACAGGCGATTTGGGTCTATGATGTCGGCTTGCGTGCGCTCTGAAAGGCTAATACCAATGGAGATGGTTAGATACTTGATGATCGGCTCATCATGATGAATGATTTCCAGTTGTTTAACCCGTCCGCGCAGTTGGTTGCCTCGCGCTAACGCCTCTCTAGTATCGTGAACAGGGGCAAGCACAACAAATTCTTCGCCTCCTAGGCGCAAAGCATAGCCGTGGGTTTGCACGGCGAAAGATTCCAAGGTCTTCGCAACTTTTTGCAAGGCCTTATCACCCTGCAAGTGACCCCTATGATCATTAAACTCCTTAAAGTGATCGATATCGATAAAGAAACACGCGATGAACATTTTGTTCGATTGATAACACAATGAGCGAAATGATGCTTCAAGAGAACGGCGATTATACAGACCGGTTAAGGGGTCGTGCTTCACCATGTCATCGAGTTCTCTGTTTTTGCAGACAACTTTGTCGACAAGATGGCTAAAGGCGCGCGCTAAATCTCCGATTTCATCTTTCCTTTTGGTATTAGGGACTTGAAACAAACTGATGGTTTCAAAATTTTGACGCATAAAAGTAGATAAGTTGTTGATTGGCGAAGAGATGTGATAAGAAAGCAGCAACAAAAGAGGATAAGAAATCGCCATTCCTAACACGATTTCGCGGATAGAATCGACAACAAATTCCTCTCGAATATCCCTTACGAGCTGTATGTCGTAGAGCAATTCAATGTTGCCTTGAATGTCCCCGTTTAACGGTAATGTGATATAGAGGATGTCTTTCTCAAAGCTTATGTGGCTTTTTCCGATTACCCGACAAGGGTAGAGATCCAACGTGTGGTCTTCTTCCAACTCTTTACTTAAATAGTACTGCTCACGGGCGTCATTGAGTCGGGCGAGCAGGTATTGCACTTTTACACTCGATTGTGAGCCTGTTTTTTTCACGGATGTTAGTCTGGCAATGCGTTGATCTAAGTCCTGCTCGAAAGTTGGGGGATAATCGGAGCGCCAAATCTCTTGTGCATTTCGATTGTAAGTGACGGACACTGGGGTTTTCGACACTGAGGAATAGCCGTTGACGTAGAGATAACGCAAATCCGTATGCATTTCCAATTCATCTTTAAAGCTCGGCAACATTAAGTTTGCATAGTTGCCGCCATGAACTGCATCGCTGATGTGATGAATTAGCGCGCTCGCACTCTGCTCACGAGAGACGATCGTCGTTTTAATGATGGTGTCCATTGAGTTATGAAAGTTGTAGTAACCCAAAGCACCAATCATGAGAATGACGAGAACAAAATGCGAGAGGAAGATCTTTATTCTTATTGATGTTCCCACAATATGAATTACTCATTAAACACATCAATGATGGGCACCGCACAAGTACCATTGACGCAGATGTCTTTGTATCCGTTATGACAGCGATAGCAAGCTTCAATTCTCAGAGAGGGGTGACTATCGGATATGTCGTTTCCCTGCCGATCATAACTCCCGTAAAGCGCTTCACCAGCAAGATGCTCGGTGACAAAAATAATGTTTTCTTCTTCGTATATCGCAACTGCCGTTAAGCCATCGGTATATGGGCCGTGCTTTTTATAAGCTTCTACTTTGTGTTTTGGGACATATATGCTCAGGTTTGTGCCTCTTCCTTGATTCGTCCAGTTGTACATCTTCACTGTTTCTTGCACAAAAGTGGGTGTGTTTGGTGGCAACACTACATCTCTGGCCGGAATAACGCTCTGTTTTACAAGCACAAGTCTGTCGAGGTTTTCTGGAAAGCTCGCTAATGAACTCGCGAAAACTGAGCCAGAAAAGGCCATCAGAGCAAACAGCTTGTATCCCATGGCATGTCCTCAAGCGTTGGTACATAAGTAATAGAATAGTCGATAATCATTGGTTTGGTCGGGTTGGGCTGTGAGAGAAACAAATACAAGATTCTGTGAGCTCTCGATCTCGAAGTGATTGAAAAAACATCTAGAATGACTAAGTCATACGCTCAGCCAAAACACAAAAGGAATTTGTATGCTGAAACATTTTCTCTATCGCGGTTATACCAATGGACTCAAAGTGGCCGCTCACGTTCTTCCTTTGCCAAAGCCAACGCTATTTTCGGGTTCTGGCTCCGTTAATGAACTGTGTGAGGCGGTCAGCGATCTGGGCTTTCAGCGATTGTTGTTGGTGACAGATGAGGGGCTTGTCCAGATCGGAATGGCAGAGCATGTTGCAGAGCGCGCAAGCTCTAATGGATTAGAGGTTGTTGTATTCTCAGAGGTGAAGCCAGACCCAACTTATGACCATGTTGAACGTGGCTTAGATGTTTATCTGGAATCCGGATGCGATGCGATTTTAGCGCTGGGTGGTGGCTCGGCAATGGATTGTGCCAAGGTGATTGCCGCTAAAGTGACGAATAAGCGTCCCATCAAAAAACTCGCTGGGTTGTTTCGTGTCTGGAGAACACCAGCGCCTTTATTTGTTATCCCAACCACATCGGGTACAGGATCTGAGGTGACCATTGCCGCTGTAGTTTCCGACCCCGTTACCCACCTTAAAACGCCGTTAATGGACCCTAAACTCGTGCCATTGATGGCTGCATTGGATGCAGATCTGTTGTTGGGCTTACCAGCAAAGATTACGGCGGATACGGGGATTGATGCATTGACGCACGCTGTTGAAGCGTATGTATCCCGCAATGCATCACAAGAAACAAAAGCCTACTCCGTTGCAGCCATTAAACTCATCTTTAAGTATTTGCCTAAAGTGGTAGAACAGGGGGAAGACGTAGAAGCAAGGCATAAAATGGCGATGGCGTCTTATTATGCTGGGTTAGCGTTCACCAAAGCGAGCTTAGGTTACGTTCATGCCTTTGCCCATAACTTAGGAGCAAAATATGGATTGCCTCATGGAATGGCGAATGGTCTTGCTTTGTTACCGGTTCTTAAGTTTTCGCTGCCAGAGATAGAGCCACAACTGATTGCTTTGAGTGACGCCTTGTTAGGAAGTAGCGCCGATTCTGCCAGTGCCCAAAACTTTCTCGATCGTATCGAAGAGTTGTATGAAGTGATTGGCATCGAAAAACACACACCAGTGCTTAACAGTTCGGACACAGAAGAGTTAGTGGCGTTGATCTTGAAAGAAGCGCATTGGAACTACCCAGTACCCAAATTCATGAATGAGCAAGAATGTGCTCAGTTACTTTCTGAAATTCGCACTTAAGATATGGTTGTAAATTAAAATATACAGTAGTGGTTTTTTATCCTTACACTTTGCTTGATATTATTCTAAAGATCCTACAGAATCAGCTTCATTACGAACATGGTGTTAGGTTTATGGTGCCGTTGCCCGATCTGATGCTAATAAATCTTATTAAGCTGTAAAGATAAATATACAATGAGTCGATCTAAAGTGTTTGGTAGTACCCTGATTATTGCAGGGACTACAATTGGTGCCGGTATGCTGGCACTTCCTCTTGCCTCTGCGGGTATTGGTTTCACGACTTCCTTGCTGATCATGCTAGGTCTGTGGGCATTAATGGCGTTTACCGCGCTATTGATGTTGGAGCTTCATCAGTATGCCGATAGCAGTGCAACTCTTCATACTCTAGCGAAACAAATTCTTGGTCAGAAGGGCAAGTGGGTTGCAAGCTTTGCCATGCTTTTCTTGTTTTACTCATTGTGTGCTGCTTATATCGCTGGTGGTGGTGCTCAGTTTGGTGACAGACTCACCGAATGGTTTGGTCTAGATATTTCAGGTTCGACTTCAACCATCATTTTTACTCTTATTGTGACCATGGTTGTGACAGTGGGTACTGGCACTGTAGACAAAGTAAACCGCGTGCTGTTTGGTCTTAAAATGGTGACCATGATTGCAGTGTTGTCATTTCTTGCGCCAAATGTGACAGAATCTTACCTATTAAGCATGCCTGTAGAGCAAGGACTGATTGTTGCCGCCATCCCAGTTATTTTTACTTCGTTTGGCTTCCATGGCAGTATTCCGGCGATTGTGAACTACCTAGACGGCGACACATCATCGCTACGTAAAGCGATCATTGTGGGTTCGACCATTCCATTAGTGATTTACATCTTTTGGCAGATCGTCACTTTAGGCGTCGTAAGCCAAGAAACACTGGTTGAAAATGGTGGTTTGAGTGCACTGATTGGACAGCTTTCTCAAACGGTTCATCAGTCCAATCTTGGCAGTGTTGTTGGTGTATTTGCCGACTTAGCTCTTCTGACCTCTTTCTTGGGAGTGAGTTTAGGCCTGTTTGAATTCTTGGGTGACACCATCAAAGGCGATAGTGAAAAACCAAACCGTTTGGTGGCGGCTGTCATAACTTTTACGCCACCGCTTGGCTTTGCACTGTTTTACCCACAAGGCTTTATTATGGCATTAGGTTACGCTGCAATTGCGTTGGCAATCCTTGCGATTTTCTTACCTCTGGTGATGGTGGTGAAAGTACGTCGATCTGAAGAGTTTACTGGTGAATACCGCGTTGCAGGAGGCCAAGGAGCGTTGGCGGTAACGGGGATTGTAGGAACAGGCATTGTTTTGGCACAAGTATTGATTACTCTGGGAGTGCTACCTGCGCTTGGTTAATAGAAACGGTGAATAAAACGAAAGCCAGTGTGTTACAGCGCACTGGTTTTTTTGATCTGGATTAAATTACCGTAGAATATTCGGTGAAAATATTGGCGGAAAACTGTTTTTATTTCGTACACTTAGACTGTGGTATGTCGATAATTTAGGTGGAGAAAAGCCGCTCTAATCACATCAAATACGCTGACTTTAATGAGCTTTTTCTTCGGTATTTCTCTACTTGGGTGTGGAGGTGAAGTATGGCGCACCGGAGTTTTTACCCGTTTGCAAAGCCGCTTAATGAGCAAATGCAAACATTGAAAAATAGGATGCAGGTCCATTTGCCATGCATTGATAGGGTGTCGTTTGCCAAATATCACCCTAAGCAAGGTGTGCTAAAATCTTTTGCTGAAAGTGAGTTTGATACTTGGTGTCTAGCGCATCATGAAGCGCCTTTGCGCAAGCTTCACAATCTTAGTCTCGCGGCTGATAACGCCGTACCTCGTGTGGTTAACGATCTCTACGACATCAACCATTGCTCACGTGTTCAGACATTACTTAAACACGGTTATCATTCCTCTGTTGCTGTCCCTTGCTATGATCAGCAAACCTTTACTGGTTTTGTGTTCCTCAACTCCATCCAACCAAATGCCTTTAGTTTAGAAGCGCTGAATGGCCTCAAACCGTATTTCGAAATGGTACAGTTTGCTGTGGAATCGGAGGACCATGTGGTTAATGCAATCGAAATACTTGCAGAACGGATGCACTGCTTGATGCCAGGCTATTCGCCCGAAGTGTTTTCTCATAGCAAGAGGATGGGACTTTACAGTCAAGTGATCGCCACTCACATTGCCGACCGTTACCAACTCAGTGATGAAGTGGTGGAGCAGATTGGGATGTTTGCGAGATACCACTCTTTGAGTAAGACCGCTTTACCAGCCGACATTGTTTGCCGTCGCCATCATTTATCTCGCGAGCAAGAATCGCGACTACAAGAGCACATCGAACAATGCATAGAAGCCGCAGATAACATTGTTGCGAGAATTGGTAACCCTGTGCATCCAAGCATTACCTTGTTCCACCAAATCATGACATATCAACACGAGAACTTAAATGGGTCGGGTTATCCGTATGGATTGGAGGACATCGATATTCCTATTGCGGCCAAAATTGTCGCTGTCGCTAATGTGTTCGATGTGATGACTACCCACCATCCATATCGTCAGGCGTGGTCGATCCCATATGCGTTATTAGAGTTAGAAAAGCTTGTGTATCAGGGATTGTTATCAAGAGAATGCGTCAACGCTTTACGTGATCATCAAGATTACTTAAAGCAAATCATCCATAAATACCCAGAGCATTATGCAGGCATGGGATTAATGTGAAAGTAGAGGAGTAAACCGTGAAGGGAATCAAATGTTGACTAGGAGGTCATTATAAACAATACTGTATATGTATACAGTAACTCGTTTGGAGGTGAAGTATGTTGTGGGAAACCCTTGAAAGAGTAAACCGCTTACGCCAACAAGCACTTGCGAATGATGAATTCGTAGAGTCTGCAAAAGAACACGAAGAAGCTTTGCATGACCAAGAGCATTATTACCAACCTAAGAAGCGTTCAGCCAAAGACAGACAAGGTAAGAAGTCGCTGGCCGATATCTATAAAGAAGTAGAATTTGGCGCTGACGCTCGTCATTAATGTCATCAAACGGCTGCGGACCTCATCCACTTTTTCTCACCGCCGCAGCGTAATTCATCTTATGGGCAAGTGCCTATCACTTAGCCGCTTGCCCAATCGTCTCGAAACGTAAATTCCCCCTTCGTTTTGAATCCTGCTTCTTGAAGTCACTTGGTTATCTTCCTTATCGATAAGCAAGGAGCGCACTCGATCTGAATCACCGATCCTTACCATCTTTTAAATTTATAAAACAATCAACTAATGATAATAATAATGGTTTGCATTTGTATCTACCCTGTTATATAAAGCCAAGCTTATTAATCGTTTTGTTGAATAAAATAATGAAACGTAACGGATAGGTGAATGGGTTAATCACGTATTACTGATGCCGATAGTTAAATGGATTAGGTGAAGTAGGGATGTTAGAAGCCAAAGCTCTTCAGTTCAACATTAACGGAAAGTCTCTGTTGAAAGCATTTGATTTGACGTTTGAAACTGGAAAAACGTACGCGCTCGTTGGCCACAATGGTTCAGGAAAATCCACGCTTCTCAAGTTGTTAGCCCAGCAGCAGGCATACAGTGACGGTGATGTTTTGTTGCACGGCGACAATATTAATCATTTTTCCGCAAAAAAATTCGCACAACATATCGCATATCTACCCCAACACTTACCGATGACGGACAGTATTCTTAGCCGTGATTTGGTCAGTTTTGGTCGTTATCCATGGCATGGCTTGTTAGGGCGTTTAAGTGCAAAAGACAAAACCATAGTCGAAGAAGCGATGGAGATGACTGGAACGTTGAAATATGCTGATCGTTTAGTCGACACGCTTTCTGGTGGTGAGCGACAACGTGTGTGGCTGGCCATGCTACTTGCTCAAAAGACGGAATACTTGCTACTTGATGAGCCACTGTCGGCGCTCGATATTGGCCATCAGGTCGATATGCTTTCTTTGATCGCTAAGTTAAGTAGAGAGCTTGGATTAGGGGTCATCATTGTTCTGCATGACATCAATTTAGCCGCTCGCTTCTGTGACCACATCGTAGCCCTACATCAAGGTGATTTGATTGCACAAGGTGATGTTCAAAAAGTGTTCACTGAGCCCAAGCTGAAAGAAATATATGGCATTGAAATGCGTATTTCAGATCACCCCGCTGGATATCCAGTAGCAATGCCAAGCTAAGCGGAGTCGACAATGAACTGCATACTTCGTTTTTCTTGGTTAAAGCACGTAGCCTCCCTTACGGCTCTCTTTTTAACCTTCCCAGTTGATGCAACCTCGCAACGAGTTATGTCTGTCGATTGGACCCAAACTGAAACCATGTTGGCGCTTGGTGTTGTGCCTGTGGGGGTTGCGCAAGGGCAAGATTACGATGCTTGGGTAAAAGCGCCATTGTTGCCAGTGCAAACCAAAGATGTGGGTTTGAGGACGCAACCTAATATCGAACGTATTTATGAACTCAAGCCGGATCGTATTTTTATTGCGCCTTATTTCTCTGCTATGAAAGAGCGCCTTGCCGATATCGCGCCTGTGACTACCATCGATCTCTATGGTAAAGGCATTACGGATTGGTCGGTACTCACTCAATTTACCCGTACTTTTGGAAAGGAGTTGGGAAAAGAAGCGCAGGCGGAAACTCTAATAACACAGTCTGAGGTGCAACTTTCCAAACTCAAGCAAACAATAGATGCAGATTCTGCTCCTTTATTGATGATTCAATTTATGGATACCAAGCACGTACGCGTTTTTGGTGAAAACAGTCTTTATTCTCAGGCGATTGCCAAGCTCGGTCTCTCTAACGCATGGAAAGAAGAAACCAATAGTTGGGGATTTAACATGGTTGGGATTGATAAATTGGCAGGAATCTCAGCACAGATCGTCATTGTAGATCCACTTCCTCATGGAGGGGAGCAGCAACTCGCGAGTGATAAATTCTGGCAATACATTGTTGAGCAATCAGGCCATCCCGTTATGCGAGTCGCTCCCGTTTGGAGCTTTGGTTCGATGCCTTCTGCTGTTCGATTTGCGCACTTAGTGGCTGCAGAAAAAGAAAAGGAGCAACGTGAATGAAAACCGTTCCTTTGACGCTGGTGGTGTTACTTTCGGCACTTACTCTGTTTGTTGGTGTGGTTCATCTGCACAACACAGCGGCATTTCCGGTTGCGCTGAAAAGCTTTTGGCAACCAAATTTTCAATCGATAGATTCGGTTTTACTGCATTTTAGCTGGTGGCCGCGAGTTTTCACGACCATTATTTCGGGCGCAGGATTGGCGGTCGCTGGCGTATTGATGCAACAAGTCTTGCGTAATCCACTGGCTTCACCAACTACACTTGGTGTCGCAAGCGGTGCGAATTTTACCTTAATGTTGGCGACGTTATTCGCCCCTTGGTTGCTGGATTTTTCAGCCAACCTTGTTGCGTTGATTGGCGGTGTTACGTCTATGGCGCTGGTGATGTTGTTATCTTGGCGACGCGCTTTGTCTCCAACCGTTGTTGTGGTTTCCGGTCTGGTAATTAACTTGTATTTTGCTTCGCTAAGTACGGTCATTTTGATGATGAATACCGAGAAGCTTAATGGATTGATGATGTGGGGAGCAGGTTCTTTAGTTCAAAGTGGGTGGGATGACTTTCGCTATTTGGCCCCACGTGTCGCGATTGCCGGCCTGGTCGCATTTCTGTTTGCTAAGCCATTAACTTTATTGGAGTTATCGGAACAGGGAGCAAAAAGCTTAGGTGTATCTCTAGCAAAGCTAAGATTTGTATGCCTGGGTTTAGCGGTTTTGATTACCTCTTGGGTGGTGGCGACGGTTGGTATCATCGGTTTTATCGGTCTAGCTGCTCCGGCAATCACGCGTTTAATTGGTGTTCATCAGATCAAGCACAAGCTTTGGATATCGATGTTGATCGGCGCAATGTTATTGACATTGACCGATTTGGTTATTCAGCAGTTACCCGGTCTAATGGCTAGCTTTATTCCTACGGGAGCTGCAACGGCTGCGCTTGGTGCTCCGCTCCTACTTTGGTTACTGCCGCGGTTGTCGCAAAAGACACAAGGGCATACCCAAACAGTGCTTACTCGACACTCCGAACGAGTCAATAAGCTGAATAAACACGCCATCGCTTTTACCTTTCTGATTATTCTGGCGGGCGTGGTTCTTTTCAGTACAGTTTCTGTACAGAATCAAGGTTGGACGTCGCTTTTCTCGACTAAAGAATGGCTATTTTTAGAATGGCGAACGCCAAGACTCCTAGCCGCGGCGATTGCAGGTGCTATGTTGGCGATAGCAGGAACCATTATTCAACGCTTAAGTGGCAATCCAATGGCCAGCCCTGAAGTTATCGGTATCAGTTCTGGTACGGCAATTGGCTTAATTATTGCCATGTTTACTGGCGTTGGCGCGTCTGTGGTTACTTTGTCGATAGGTGGTTTGATCGGCGCTTTATTTACGATATTCGTAATCGTTTTACTGAATAGAAAATCTGGCTTCCAACCAGAGCGCATTTTGCTGACAGGCATTGCGATTACTGCGCTGATGAATGCGATACAGAGTTTTATTTTGGCTTCCGGTGATCCACGTAGTTATCAGGCGTTAGCTTGGCTCTCTGGCTCTACTTATTACGTTTCTTTGGATACCTTGCTGCCTTTGGCCGTGTCGGCGTTGACCTTCATCGGCTTGAGCTTTGTGTGTGTAAGATGGTTGGATATTTTGCCAATTGGCGCTTCTTCTTCAAAGGCATTAGGGCTAAATGTAGATCGCTCCCGTGCCGTTCTGTTACTCCTTGTCGCTTGTCTCACTGTGAGTGCAACGTTGGTCGTCGGTCCTATCAGCTTCGTCGGTTTACTTGCGCCACATTTGGCACGTCTATTTGGATTTAATAAAGCATCTCAACATATGTTGTGCGCGGCTTTAATTGGCGCTGGCGTAATGCTGTTGGCAGATTGGCTAGGCAGGCAAGTACTTTACCCTCAAGAGATACCCGCAGGTCTCATGGCCTCAATCATAGGGGGCCTGTACCTAATGTGGGGGTTACGTCGTTTGTAAGAGTTTAAATCCACAGGGCAAGACGACGAACCCAAACAAAGACAACTGATAAGAATTCTATGACTGGGTGATCGCTCTCATCACCCACTAAGTAGTGCTCGCAAAACACATTCTGTGCTTTTGCATTTATGGAAAACAGTGGTTATGCCGGAACCAACCTCATCGTATTCGTGCGTTGATATTGCTTATAAAAGGTTGGAAAGGTTGCCGACTAAAGGAGAAAATAATGAATCGGCAGTTTATGCTGACACCAGCGTCAATGGCTATTGCAATGGTGTTAGCTACCCCTCAATTGCTTGCTCAAGAAGATGAAAACCTGGTTGTTATTGGCCTGGAAGAAGACAGTGCTGTTGGTCCCGACTTTAGCTATCTTGGCGCTAAGAGTCGCACTGCAACCAAAATGGATTTAGCGATCAATGAAACGCCACGCTCGGTTTCTGTAGTGACTCGCGAACAAATGGATGATCGCGCATCCATCAGTGTTTCAGATGCGCTGCAATATACGCCAAGCATTCAAACCAACTACTTTGGTGAAGATAACAAGCAAGACTGGTTTATCATCCGAGGTTTCAAACAGGCAAACAGCGGCTTATACCAAGATGGCACTCGTCTTTACTCATCAGGTTTTTACAGTTGGCAGATAGACCCATTTGCACTAGAGCGAGTAGAAGTGTTGCGCGGTGCTGCTTCTGTTCTTTATGGCCAAAACCCACCGGGTGGGGTGATCAACCTAGTAAGCAAACGCCCACAATTTGATAGTGGCTCAGGCCAGGTGTCTCTGGAATATGGCTCTGAAGATCGTAAGCAAATTTCGTTAGACGTGAACTCCGAAGTGAATGAAAAGCTCGCGGTCCGTGTTCAAGGTCTGGCGAGAAAAAATGGCACGCGTGTTGATGGCGTCGAGGCTGAGCGGTTCTTAATTGCTCCGTCACTGACGTACAAATTTACAGATATGTCGGAAATTACCTTGCTGACTAGCTACCAGAAAGATGACTCCGACCCGTATCTGCAATTCTTACCTGTTGAGGGGACATTAAAGCCAAACAAAAATGGAAAGATCAGTGATAGCCTTGCAATAGGAAACACGGATTGGGAAACATTCGAGCGTGAACAGCTTTCTTTAGGCTACGAGTTCTCACACAGGTTTAACGACACTACGTCTTTTGTGCAGTCGACGCGTTACAGCCAAATGGAGGTGAACCTGAGGCAGATGTACTCCTATGTGTATGCAGCAGATGTTCCAGGGCTAGGTCCATTGCTTGACCCGCTTAACGAGCGTAAGAGTATCTTACGTGCAGCGACCACAGAAGAGGGGTCATCAGACGCGTTTAATATTGATAACCGCCTGATACACAATATGAAATGGGGAAGTGTGGAACACAACCTCATGGTGGGAATTGATTACCAAATGGTGAGCATTGATGGCAAAGACTTTGCCAGTGATCCATTGGTTGCGGACGGTGACGCTATCTTAACAACGCCAATTGGTATGCTGCCTGACCCACGTTTTGATGTGTTTAACCCAAATTATTCAGACAACGTTTGGTTACTTGACTCAACCACACTTCAACCGCTAACGGACGCAGATAAACAACGTACTAAGGTGGATAATGAACAGCTTGGTATCTATCTTCAAGATCACATGTTGATCAACGATAAATGGGCTGTGTTATTGGGGGCGCGTTATGACAATACGAGTAATGAAGTACATAACGTAACCACAGGCTCACGCACCAAAGTGGATAATGAAGAGTGGACGTTAAGCTTAGGTACTGCGTACATCACGGATTCTGGATTTACGCCTTACTTTAGTTACTCACAATACTTCGACCCAATCATTCAACAAGACAGTGCTGGTAAACCCGCGAAACCGGAAAGCGGTGATCAGTTTGAGGTTGGTGTGAAATACCAACCTCGTTCGTTTGATGGTTACTTTAACGTTGCTGCATATCAAGCAACTAAAGAGAACCTCGCTCGTATTTACCTCAACGAGCTGACTCAGATTGGTAAGGTAGAGAACAAAGGACTCGAATTAGAAGCGGTTGCTAACGTGACGCCGTCACTAACTTTGCTTGGTAACATCGCTTATGTGGATTCGGAAATCAAAGAGGATGTAAATACATCTTGGGTTGGCAATACGCCGTCTCAAGTAGCAAACACGGTATCTTCTGCATGGGCACATTACCGTTTCCTTGAAGGAACTTTTGATGGTTTAGCTTTCGGGCTGGGTGCTCGATATACGGGTGAATCCTACGGTGACAACACTGAAACGTTGAAGGTCCCAGGCTATTTCTTGATGGACGCGACGGTAAGCTATCGTATTGGTGATTACAAACTTCAGGTGGCGGCGAAAAACCTAGCTGATAAAGAGTATGTCGCGACGTGTGACGGCTTCTGTTGGTATGGTGATCGCAGAAATGTGATTGCGAATCTTACCTACGATTGGTAAATCATCGAGAGCGAAACGAAAAGTCCCCCGAGCAGTCGGGGGGATTTTTTTAGAAATCAGCTTTACGGACGTAGTGGGGGTTTTTGTATTTCTTCTCTGGCCCAAAACTAGAAACCACCAACTTGTTCCAAAGCGTTTTATCGAACTCTCCTTTAGGAATGGAAGGGTATAGTGTTTCTTCTTCTTCTCTTGCAAAGTTCATGTACTGCTTTTTCTTTATTTGGTTGTATTTCTTCGCGATTTGGTTGTGTTTTCTCACCCATTCGAGCTTATATTCACGCAACACGTTTTCGCCTTTTTCGGCGTCCATACGTGATAAGAAAAGGCGTTTGTACGACACTTTTCTGTCGAGCATAGTACGCATTACCGTCTGGATATACTTACCATGATGAGTGATGGTGATATCTTTCTCGTCAATAGGCGTGATAAACCAGCTCTTCGGTAAAAAGCTCGGCTTCTTAAATTGCTTATTACGTTCCACTAGCACCTGATGAAGAACTAAATCAGATGTGCCGCGAAAGGTCTTTTGCCACTTAGCGATTCGTATCTGTAACGAACCTGGCAAGCGATAGATGTTAGTAAACTTATCTTGGTCCATGGACTTCTGTCATGAAATTAATATGCAATGTGAAAATTCGCAAACACAAACCCACAAACGTCATAAACAGGTATTGTTTGAATAGGTTGAGTCGGTAGTTAGCGCGATTTTACAACGACCTTGCTGATAATAGCGAGGGGTTATGTCAATAATAGGTAAGAAATAAAGAAATTGTTTAGATTATGAATACTTTATTGTTTCACCGTTATGATGACTTAAGGCTCGCATTGCTATACAAAGATTATCGACATATTAGTCTTAGTGTTTAAGTACGTAATATGAATGCATGTAACAAGTCGATTTTTGCTCGCTTAACATGCTTATCGGGGCCATTGATAACGTAAGATAGCTGTTGCAGTATCGATGTCATTCTCATCGAGAAAGTATCGAGATAACTTTAATGTGATACTCACTCGATCTGTTACGGTATAGCCAACGCCTAGACCTGCATACGAATCGATTCCATCGAATTGAGTCGTGATCTTGTTGTCTAAATATTTACTCTCTACCTCTGTTTCCCAGCTTATTACACCAAGTGTCACATCAGTAAACCAATCTCCCTGTTGCCAAAAGCGATAGCGAGTATCAAAGCCAAAGCCCTGTACAAGAATGGGAGCAATAGATGCGACACTTTGGTGATACTGAGTGGGTGTTGTTGTCGTTGATTTCAAGCGTGCACTACCTGAGCCCATGTCGATATAGCGTAAGGAAACTGACCAGTCTGGATCGATACTGTAGCCAACAGCTACGGAAAAAAATCGGTCAGAAGTATCTGTGGAGTAGAGTGTTTCTGTGGATGATATATTTCTATCATCGGCTTCGCTTATGCCCAATTCCCCTTCAACAAACCAATTTGCGCGACTATTGAAACTCACGGCTAGAAGTGCGACAAAAGCACACTGTAATTTGTGGGATCTCATCGCCGTTAAGAAACTTAATAGAAATAGCCATATCAGATTCATCGAGCCCGCACCGGACTGATTCGATACGACTGCATCATGTGTTAGGGTTACTTTCACTGTTACTTTCCCTTTTGCCTCTAAGCCATGCGTATCTTGAATTAAGTAAGTTATTGAGTCTTCACCCTCAAACCCAAGAGGTGGTGTATAGAGTAGGGCTTCTTGGTCATTGATAGTGACGGTTCCTCGAATAGCGACTGCGGAGACTACGCTCAATGCATCATTGTCGGGGTCATAATCATTACTTAATACATTCATTGTTATCATTGAGCGGTCATTCGTTTGGCTAAAATCATCGATGGCATAAGGGGCTTGGCTGTTAATTACCGTTACAGCCACGTTGGCACTTCCTGTACCACCAACATTATCCGTAATGCTGTAGTTAATGTTGTCTTCACCAATGAATTGATTTGCAGCAGTGTAATACAACTGATTATTGACAATCGAAACACGACCAATATTGGTGGTTGCATGGCTAATTGACAGACTTTGTCCATCAGAGGTTGTGTCGTTGTTCAAGACATCAATGGTAGCTGAACCATTACGATGAATTTTAATTTTGTCATCAGTGGGTTGTGGCAAAACAGTGTCACTTGCTCGAACTGCAACCCCACTTGGATCAATGATGGTTCCGTTAGCGATGTTATCATCATCATTTGGCCCGCCATCTTTTATAGTGACTTGAACGCACCAATGCCCCTCATTTAAACCGTCAATCCAACTCGTGCCTCCTGGTGGAGGGCAGTAACCTCGCTCACCAAGTGTTGATGCAACTGAGTTGTTCATGTCTATTACAAAATCCTGCCAACCTTGCTCGGCTTGGAATTTACGGTAGACAGCATTGGCGGGTATAGGAAGGCGTTGTGGTATAACCAATTGATAGCTTTGTCCAGCTTGCGGCAAACCTGTGGCGACAAAATCGAAGATACCGCCAATATTACTGGCTTGTTCATCTTGCAGTAATTCACTCTCCAACAATTCGACACCACCAGTTTGATTTTCTAAGGTACTCACACCTTTGCGTAAACATACCCCTGGTTGACCTTCTACTAAAAAGTTATTTAGATCGATGACACGTTGTTGTACTACGTTACAGTCTGAAATCGCATCAAGGTAATCTGGGATCCCATCATTATCACTGTCATTGTGACCTTCTTCAGCATCAGGAATTAAATCACCATCACTATCGATAGATGCACTCAGTGTTGGCAGTGCTTCATTTACCTCAATGAAAGCGTTTTGGGTGACTGAAAGCGACTCATCACCATCATCAGTTACTCGAAGAGTAAGGGAGTAAATTGCGTTAGGTAGTTGTTCTGCAGAAAAATATAGGCTGGCGTTGGCTTCTTGCCCCGCAATTAAAGTAGCTAATTCATCACTATCTGTTGACCAACGAAGTATATGCCTGTCACTGGTGTTGGCATCCGCCAGCGTAGCAGTAATTGTGACGATATCACTTGTTTTTTCAATGCGGCTGCGTTTTTCTCCAGATTGATAGATGGTAATCTCTACAGTAGGTGCCACATTTTGCTCACTGATGGTCAATACATATTGATGCTTGCTGCCTAGGTTCAGTTGAGCATCAAGGTCAATAATAATGGTTTCTATGCTCTCGGAAACATCATCAGCAAGAACATCAAAGTCAATTGTTCCAGTGGTGCCAGACTCAATCACTACTTGACCATCTCGTAAAGAATGGTCAGAGCTACTTGCAGTGCCAGATACTGTATAAGGTATTGTTACAGGGTAGGACGGGGAACTGCCGTTTAGTATAACGTTCACCGAATGACTTGTTCCTTCAGTGGTTTGCCCATCTTTTTCGATACTAACTAACGGATGTACTGTGACGAGTTGTACATCTTGCGTGATATTTCCTTCAGAATCTTGAGTGCTCCAGAATACCGTAGTAATGCCTGGAGCAAAAAGAGTTCGCCCATCGACTAGACTGACCGGCAAATCGTTGCCAATGCTGTCTTGGGCCATTGCTACACCAAGTTGCACCTTAGTATATAAACCTGTTGCATTAGCTTCGATGTCCGTTGGTGCAGTAATGCTCGGTGCGTTAAGTACAGAACTTTCTATGCTGACTTCAACGGTTGCATTAGCTTTACCACCATTACCATCACTAACGCCATATTGGAGCGTTGTCGTGCCTACCTTGTCGTAGGTAAATTTTAGCTGACTACCTATTACCTCAACATTTCCAGCTGAACTACTTATCCATACTAACTTGAGATTGTCTCCATCTTCGTCGCTATCATTACTTAAAACATCTAATAGATAGGTGCCTTCATCTTCTTGGGTAAATATATAAATGTCGTTAATTGCTTGAGGTTCATCGTTCACATTATTAACCGTTAGATTGAAATGTGGTAATGAAGTACTAGTCTTTCCATCACTAACGGTTAATAGAACGTTAGACACAGAGCCTACGTCGTCATTTGATGGTGTGCCAGACAGTGTCCCGGTCAATGGGTCAAGGGTTAACCAGTCTGGTAAGTTTTTTGCACTGAAGGTAAATTTACTACTGTCGACATCGGTTACGACCGGCGTAAAGGTATAAGTCTCTCCTTGATTGAGCAACGTACTCGGGGTGCCAACAATGATTGGAGCATCATGTACGTTAGACAAGGTTAAGCTGACTATTGCTGGATCAGAATCTAATTCGCCATCGTTTACGACATAGGTAAAACTGTCTTCACCAAAGTAGTGGTCGTTTCCGTAATAGGTCACTTTAGTACCATTAAGCGTGACACTACCGTGTTGCGGTTGGTTGATGATGCGATAGGTTAGGGGGGAACCTTCAACATCTTCTCCTTCTAACGTGATAGTTAAAGCTTGTTCTTCTCGGCCTTTAGTGGCCACATGCTGGGCGAACGGGGCATCGTTAGTGGCGAGTACGCTGAGTGTGATAGTCGCGGGTTCTGAGCCTAGCTCACCATCATTTGCAATGAATTCGAAACTATCGGAACCATGGAAATCAGCGGAGGGTATGTATCTCCACATGTTATAAGAAAGTTGGAGCAGTGTACCGTTAAGTGGTTGGGTTGTGATGGTATAGGTAAGGCTATCGCTCTCAATATCACGGCCGATTAGCGTGATATCAAGGTTTTCATCTTCGCTTAATGTTAGTGATTGTAATGTTGCCGTTGGGGCATCATTAACAGGACTCACTGTCATGGTTACAGTGGCTTCGTTGGAGAGTGCTCCAGCCGTATCTTCTACTGTATAGGTAAAGTTGTCTTCGCCATAAAAGTCCGTGTTTGGCGTGTAAATGATCGTGCCAGTGGAAGTCACCTGAACAATGCCATTGTTAGGCTCTAGGCTCACGCTAACGCTGTTTGTGTTGAGGGCATCTCCTGAGTCAACATCGGTATCGTTACCCAAAACATTAACTTCAAATTGACCTTCTTCGAATAGTTGTGCTTTGTTATCAATTGCGATTGGAGCATCATTGATTGCGGTAATGCTTAAAGTCACCACTGCACTATGCGATACCGCTTGTCCACTGTCTGTCAGGGTATAAGTAAAGCTGTGGACCCCAGTGATATCCTGTGTTGGGGCTATGTTCAAAGTGCCATCCTGATTGATACTTACGGTAGCAAAGGGATAGATACCAGCCCCTTGACCTAGATCTTGAAGAGTAATATTGCTTTGTACAAAAGCTGAGTCTTCAATATCGGTATCATTGCCAAGTACATCCAATGTGGATGTGATATCTTCATCGAATATCAAGCTATCTGCATTAGCTATTGGTGCATCATTGACTGCTCCAATATTGACACTAACCGTTGCAGTGTTCGAAACCAAACCTTCGCTATCACTTACTGTGTATGTAAAGTTATCACTGCCAAATGCATTCGGACTTGGCGTATAAACTATCGTGCCAGCTTCCTGATCTAGGATGACCTCGCCAATTTGCGGTGCGGATACAATTTGAAGCTCACCGGTCGGGATATTATCCTCCAAATCAGTAGAGCTATTACGTACATTTAATGCGTTGCTCGCGGTATCTTCATCTGTATTGATTACAAGATCCGTTGCTATAGGCGCGTCGTTAATCGCATTAATGGTAATTGTGGTGATAGCGGTGTTCGATTCTTGTAACTTTGCGTCTTTAACTGTGTAAACGAAACTGTCTGTTCCTGACACATTGGCATTGGGTGTATAGGTAACAACACCGTTGGTAATGCTGATTTGCCCCTTCACTGGTTGCGATTGAACAATTGCTGATGAAGCGACGAGATCATCATTAATGTCACTGTCATTCGCTAATATATCGAACTGTACGCTTGTATCTTCATTAGTAGAGAAACTATCGTCCATTGCCACAGGTGCTGCGTCATATTGTTTTGCAACTGTATCTGTGACCGCTTCTGAGACGTTTTCTGAAGTGTCAGTGAGAACGACGGATAAAATCAAATCTGTTTCTAATAATGTCGTGACATCTAAACCTGTGACTTGTTGAACCGCTGAGGCAATGAGCGTTGACCCCGGACTTGCTATTGTTGCAACGCCATCAGTGATCTCATAAGTAAAGTATGCTCCTACCTCTGCATCAGACAATGTAAAACTCATGGCAGATTCATTGGTTGCATCAATGGAGGCTTGATCGATTTCAATACGGTGTCCATTTGGGGGAAGAGTATCGAAACTGAGGGAGAGTGGTGTTGCTGCAATATTTACGTTACCGGCTTGATCAGAAAATACACCAGCTTTTATCTCTAGTGTCACATTACCTTCAGCGTTTTCAGTTGGGGTGAGAAGTACAGCATAAGTGGTACCACTACCAGTAAAATCCGAAAGTTGGCCATTACTTGCTGTAACATCAATTAGTGAAAAGTTAGAGCTTGATTCGCTTAAAGTGATGTCAATTGTTGAGTTTTGGCCTGCTTTTAAAGCGTTTTCTGATGTTGTGAATGTGGTAACCGTTGGTTTACTTGTATCCAATACGATGCTTTGTGAAGACGGTGTTGAAGTATTGCCTGAAGCATCCCTCTGGGTCGCTGACACAGTGAGTGAGCCATCATTTAGGCTGCTTAAGTCCAATTCACTGCCACTTAGAGTCCAATTCCCACCATTGTCCGCGATGACGTTGCGCGTCACGGTAGGGTTGATGCTATCCGATACAGTGACAGTAATACTGTTGCTGGCTTCTGCGTCGCTACCAGAAATCAATACGCTATTGACCTCTGTGGAATTTATCACGCCATCACCTTCAATAGGTGTGGTGATTGACAGCGAAATAGGGGCTACATCGTCTAAAACCGTAATCGTAACGCTTTTTTGAAAGGTGGTCGTCGTATCGTCAGTTTGTACGCAAGCGACATAAGTTCCGGGAATCAAAGCGCTTCGTGTTTGCAAATTGTCACCATTGATGACGAAGCTACTATTACCGCTCCCTGAAGTACAAGTACCGTTTTCGCTTGTGTTTGCTGCCACCAGAGAATAGGTGTGGCTGTCACTTAAATCGGCATCTTCAGTGCTCAATGCACCAACAGTGATGTTGTCGCCAGTAGAGGATTGGTTAATTGATGTAAGTGACAATGTAATATTTGATGGTGCTCGATTCAGGGCTTCTACATTAATAGTTGTAGAGCGAGAGGTGCTATCTGCACTTCCGTCGTTGATAACAACAGTAACAATACGAGATGTTTCGTCTGGTGTGATGAATGTGTTGTTGTAAGTGAGAGCGTCTAGAAATGCAGAGATTTCAGAAGTCGATGCCATCATATTCGACATTGAAATGGTGTCTTGTAATACAATATCGGATGCGCCCGATACGCCTGTCAGGCTATTTTGGGCTGATGCTGTGACACTTAATCCTTCAGCTGTACCATGGTAATCGTTTGTCAAAGTTATGGTTATAGTTTTGATTGTGTCGTTATCGGACTCAGTAACCAAGGATGAAGTTGTAATGTTGACGGCTCCGCCACCTTCAATGAAGTTTACTTCATTATCGCTCCCACTTATTTCGGAGTTTAAGTCCACGTTGGGTGCAGAATTTAGCGTAATAAAGTTAAAGGTGGTGTTGTCATTGATTCCTGAAAAGGAATTGCCGTTATTATCTTGGACGGCGTTAGCATCGATATGAATTGCAAAAGTTCGGTTACCTAATAAGTCGTTGGTTGGATTTATATAAAGCTTGTTACCACTAATGCTTACTCTACCGGCGGCAGGGGAGGTTGAATTACCATCACTTTTAAGTGTTACATCGAAGGTTTCAAAGTCATTATCATCGGTAACGTTATATATTGTGATTTCACCAGTGCCCAAAACGATGTTTTCGTCAAAAGCGACAACGATGTCATTGCTAAGGGATACATTGGCACTATCATCGATAGGAGTAGAGTTTATGCTGATATAGCGTGGGGCGGCGGAATCTGTTGTCGTTGCATCATCTATTGTGATGCCTCGGACTGCATAGCGTGAATCGTTACAAGCTGGTGTGGCCGTACAGAAAAAAGCCATTGTCACAGCATCGACGTCTTTCCAAGCCTCATCAATATAGTCCGTATCTCTAGAGATTGAAAAAGCATCAAAAAGGTTAGAGTTTGCCTCTCCTCCCTTGGGTAACTCTACAGACTCAGTCACCGTTTGTTGTCCGTCAGAATATCCAGTTAGGGTAATAGTGTAAGTTGTATCGCTTGATCTGTCCGAGCCTTGTATAAACGTAATACCATCAAAGCTAAAGTTAGTGCCTGAGCTTTCATAGAATCGAAACCCTCTGTCTGTATTAACGTCACTGATCATGGTACTGGAAAAAGTGGACTGGATTGCAAAAGAAAAATCGTTCAGGCCTGTGAATGGTATTCCATCACTACTTCCCCCAGCATCCAGTACCATCGTTACATCACCTGTATTGTCTAGGCTGATATCAGATACACCATTAGTTCCGTCTTGTATGTGGCTTAAATTGTCACCTGAGCCATAAGAATAATCTACCGTCTTCTGCGCTGCCCAAGTATTTCCTGAGAAAAAGGCGGCGGATATGAATGCTAAAGAAAAAGTTTGTGCAAACTTGCTCAATCTCATATTCAGATCTCCGTTCATGATTGCGACTTGATCAATAAAACATTCATGTTGGTTAATGCTTTGAATGTTGTTCTTAGTCTTGTGAGTTATGTGGAACTAAGGTTGAGGTGAACGAAATTAACAGTTCGCCACATATGGTGTCGTTGCTTAGTCGTTACGGGAGGGATAAGCTCCTGTCATGGAAATCTGCCAGCTGATTGGCAATGCGGGATTAAGAATATTCAATGGTTGAGAGCCTCCAGTATTGCCGATCGAGACCGTGCCGCCTGTCATTCCGCCAGAAAGTGTCATCCCTTTAATGTTAGTGAGAGTCTCAGTTTCGAACCCAGGCTTGAAAAAATTATCGGATGTATTTTGAGCAAGATAGGAATCCGTATCAGGAACTTCTGTATTGGCTTTATTGGTGGCGACTTGCAGAGTGGCCGAAGCAATGCCGCCTTGCGGGGTAAAAGTAGTTGAGTGAGAATGCTGAGGCATGTTTTTGATAGCAACGATTACTTGTTCATTCCCTATTTGTTCTCCTCGAACATAATTTAGTCCGCCGGGCCTTTGACCTATGCCAACGAGACTTCGTCCTCGTAGATCAGGTAACTGAAATGTCGAACGCCCATCTCCTCCATAAGTAGTTCCTAACAAGGAAAACAAAGCCTGATTGTCAGCAATAGAAACGGTTTGCCCTTTACACAAGGCAAAGCCTCTGATGGAAAAATCTCCGGCAAAGGCAGTCATCGTTCCAAGAAAAGGTTCAGTAGCCATAATCACTCCTATTATTTGCTTTTCACTAAGGGGCATTGGATTTAGGTGAACTCGCACTAACCGTGGTTCTAGTTACACCAATTGGTTGAGGTCCATCCCTGCATCTAATCCAAACAATGTAGCGAACCGATAGCCATCAAATACTCCCTGCTGAGTAGCGAGAATATCCAACCGTATCGCACTATCGATGGTCTTGATGATCAACCCGTTATTTTGGCTAGAGGCCAAGATGGTTCCAGTAGCGATACCTTTGATCCTGGTGGCTGTAGCTGTAGCCTGAAGTAGGTTAATTGCTGCGCCTCGAATAAGAACTCGTGATCCACCAAATTCGGGATTAGATGCTCTAGAAAAATTAACGATTTCTAAACTGCTCTGTTTTTGCCAGTCTATGAATAAGTCGTGCTCCTGAACTTTGGAAATTACTGCGGTTTCAGTCTGGGGTGAAAAATGGAGTTCACCACTCATTTTCAATTGTTGATAACGTTCAAATAGCATTGGCAAAGCCTGTGACATTTTCAAGAATAAGCATTGAGAGGTGTCAAAAGGGTGGATGGGAACTTCCAGTTGCAACGCTATTTCACCGCAGTCCTCATTTTCTGAGGCGCGATGTAAAGAGAGCATTGCTGACTTTTCACCTTTTGCAATTTGCCAAAATATCGGCATCGAACCTCGATAAGTAGGTAAATGACCAGGATGTATATTCAATAATTCGTGTGAAAAATAAGATAATAGAGGCTGGGGGATGAGGTGTCTGAAAAGATAAATTAGACCTGATGTCACTCTAAGTTCATCAAGCTGAGATACGCATTTACTCACATTGGTATTGTCATATTGGATCGTGGGGATTTGATGTTGTGACAAGGTTTTTCTCAACTGAGCTAAGTCTGAGTTTTCTGCGACCTCTTGGGTTGGTAAAACAGCAGCAGCAAGCTTATTATGCTGATACAGAAAGTCGACTAGGCTCAAACAGTAACAACTACCACTAAACACAACGTATCTTTCAGTCATTTTTTGTCCCGCCTTATTTCGTTGCAACAAAACCAGGTAAACCTGATAAGCGGTAGTAGAAATTGATTTGCTCGCCACTTCGAGCAATGAAGTGAGCACTGTCAATTGCCAAAGGTTTTGAATCTACATAGAAATCCATCTCTGGCTTGGGATGTGTAATACCTGAGTCATACGCATTGATCCGTTCCTTATTGTAAGTATCGATCTGTGCATAAATAGCCAGTATCCGCTGTGAAATATCAGAAACGTTTTTTGGGAGAAGAATTGAATGGGCAGGAATAACTTTGACACCATTATTCAGAACGATTTCTTTCATTTTGAGCAAAGACGACTTACTTATTTCCATCAACGTACCGATTTCTACTCGGTCTTTTTGGGCGGATATAGATTGATGGTTTGAGTGTGCATATTCCGCGGATTTCCATTGCTGATTAAATTCAGTTTCTCCATGTACTAGAATGCCTTTGACCTGTATTTTCTCAGGTAGCATAGTTCCATCTACTTTTAAAAATTTTATCAGATGTTTAGCTATGCTGAGGTGCCCCTCTTGAGTAAATCCATGCTGTAAGGCTTCTAAAAGCAGAACATCATATTCATGTTTCGTTTCATATGTGCAGGCGTCTTGCTCAATAAGGTTTATGGTGACATCGAGTTTTAAGTCTTTAATGAGTTGTTTCAGTACGAGAACAGCGCCTCGTTGCGCGTCTATTAATGTGATGTGAAAGTGCTTATTTTCATAGAGCCTGTGATTCTTATAATAGGCAAACAAGGGCAATACTAATGGAGCAAATGGGCCGCAAGCAGGGTAGAGAATAGAAACGTCATTTTGGTGCTTTAATTTATGCTCGATTACCTGATGTAAACCGCGAGCATAACTACGAATTCGATATATATCTTTGATGGTGTGCTTACTGTTGTGTACTGACATGAGTAGACCGGTTGGACAGATGTACTGAAGTGTTAATTGTTCCTCTGTGATTCCTGAAAATGCCATAGACTGTACTGAACACGAATACATCTCTTCAAAAAGGGGCTCCAATTGTTGATGGTTAATAGCCTGGTTTGATAATGCGTACTCTATTGCAACCGCGAAGCTCTCTCGTAGTCTTCGGCATCGCTCTGCTTTTGAAAATTGTTGCATTGTGAGTGTTTGGAGTTGCTCTCGAATTGTATGTTGCAACAGAGTGTCTAGATCTGTACGTAGGCATGCGAATTGTTTTTGTTTTGAATTTCGTTGTGTATATTGGGGGGACATTTGTCGTGGCAATATATCTTCTAAATTCTCTTTCATGCCTTGCTTTCCTAACTAGTCGTTATGTTATTGGTGACCTTAAATAGATGGTCGACTCTATTAACTACAACACTAGTATATTGATATTAACTTTGTTGCATATTTGTTGGTTGGATGTATTTTGTATGCGCTGGGACTCATATATTGTGATTTTTATTAAGTATTCTAATTACAACAAGAGTAAGAAACGAGGAGGACAGAAGCCGGATCGGCACTCCGGCTAGCGATGAGTAAATCTACGATGACTCGACAAGTTCACCGTTTAAAAGATGGTTTTATTAGTTCGTAAATGATTGAACGGATCTTTGGCATACACTTTTTTAGCCTTCACCAATCTTTCATAGTGTTCCCCAAAATAGATTTCGGTTGGTATTGAAGGATCTTTGAAGCTGATAAATGCGCCGCCTGTCCCTTCTATCTTTTGTTCACGGGCTTTGTCAATCCAGTCCATAGCGCGGTTTACATCAACCAAAACAGGGTTATTTTGAAATTCGAACTTTTGTTTTATCTCTTCGTTCCACCAAGTCTGATATTGAATTGTGTATTGGCAATTACGATAAGGAAAAGCAACATCCTCTAAGTCATTTGGTTGAGTTATCGAGTAGAAATCGCCTGCGATAGCGCCCAGCGTCACATAGCTAAACAGCCCTAATTCACGATTTTCAGGTTTGATAAGAGGAGAGGTCAGACTTAGCAATAGTGCTCTATAACCCTCATCAGACAACCCGCCTTCCTTGACCAAACGGGAGGTGATCTTGTGGGGAGCTGGCGCATCATAATCCGGAGGGAATGGCGTGCCATTCTGTCCCACAGAGTATCGACCCCAAGAGCTCATGAGCCTATGGTCGTATAAGTTGTTAGGGTAGTTAGCACCATGAGGTGTATGAATGGTCACCTCGTTTGGTATGCATGTTTTAAATCGAGAATTTAGGAATTCTGTCAGCGAGTCTGGTGTTCCTTCCCAATACCCATACATTAAGCAGTGATGGCTGAGTAAACCGATACTGTTTAAGTCTTCTTGTGTTGGAAAGTCGTTAATGGCGGGTAGAGCATCAATTTTTAAATTGGTTCCCAGTAATTGGCAGGAATCTGTCTGGGGAGTTTCGTTGACTACTTGCTCCCATGCTTTAAGTATATGTAATGTGCTTTGGCAAGGTTGTGGTTTCGAGTATTCTAGTTGTTGTGGACATTTTTGTTCCTCTTTATGATAAGGATTCCACTCTAACTCAAAGCGAATAATTTCGTTGGGTAAAGCAAAAGTTTCGATCTCCATTTCAGTGATGATGCCGTAACTCATGCCACCTCCACCACGTAACGCCCAAAAAAGTTCGGAATAACAGTCTTTCGAAGCGCGAATAACACTACCATCACCGAGCACAAGAGTTGCACTACGTAGGTATTCACAACACATACCATACTTTCGTGTCCATGGCCCCCAGCCCCCACCTTGAATGAAACCGGTTAACCCTACAGTTGCACAAGTTCCATGCGCGATCATTCGGTTATGTTCCGCCAGTAATGGCGTCAGTTCATAAAACCTAAACCCAGCGCCAATAGTCGCAATTACGCCATCCTCATCGAGCTTGAATGTTTTTATTCCGGTGACATCAATTAATACCACATTATCACCGCTGCATTCCCCGGCATGGTCATGCCCTCCTGAGCGTACCCTAATCGGAAGCTGCAATTCTATTGCGGTCAGGTAGGCTTGTTGAACCTCTTGAGTGTTTTGACACATCACGATCACAAAGGGTTGATATTGATATCGGGTATTAAACACCATTCGCTCAACTTGAAAGGGAGTCAGCCCAGGTACTTCCGAGAGAGACTTATCTTCAGCGGTCAGTAGTCTGTGTTTATCAAATCCATCTTGTTCCATTTTTTGGACAAAACGCTTGGCATTATTTGTGGAGATTGCAAAGGTTGAGAGGACTGCTAAGCGTTGAGTATGTGGATCAGGAGCTTTAGTTGACGCTTCTAGAATAAGTTCATGTTCACATGGTTTCATGGTTTCTTCCATTGTTGTTGTAAGCCTACTAAGAGCTTAATCAAGAGGGAGAATAGTCCTAGTATCAGTTTGGTATCAGTTGCTCCATCTTTCTGATAAATAAAAGATCCGAACCTTTAGTGAGATACTTTTTCTTTCTGCTATGCGTAAGCACGATATGAGTAGAGATGGTTTGCGCTGCTAAGAATACAGTTCGTGCCACTTTTACTATCCTCCAATTAGACAGAGTAGTTAAGTTGATGATTAAATTGACAATCGTGATGTGAACCTAAAGTGATACGGATAATCATCTCGCCTTTCTCTAGCTTTAAGATGTCATTAACGACATGTTCAGTTGGAGAAAATACAAAATGAAAAATCAAACTAATCAATCGCACGATGTCTTCTTAGCGAGTTATATCATTGGTAATAAGTTGGCTGGTGGTATTCGCTTTGACGTTAAACTGTTGGTTGGCGGCCCAGGGCAGTCGATCACTGGTAAGGGGAATATTACCCAAGCGGTGAGTCCACCGCTTCATGTTCATACTGAGCTGACGGGTAACTATCATTATCAAGCGACTATGCGTGACTGTCATATCATGATTAATTTGCAAGGTTACCAAGCTTATCCTGGAATCCCACCAGTTGGTGTCGATCTGCACAACGTAACATTACGAATTTTACTTAACGATGACTGGAAATCAGGTGTTGCTTTTTACAGCTACAAAGACTCTGATGGAAACTGGGTTGACGTTGAAAACCAACCTGTAACTTTGGAGTCTAACGACCAAGTTGAAAACCTTGAAAAGCTTACAGCGACACATAAAGAGTTAAGTGAGGCTTAAACTGTAAACCTCTTGATGGTGCGCCGATATCTAGGACTGCTTAGTTATCGGCGTATTGATTTGAAATCAGCGTGTTGGGTTATATAGATTTTAGTAATTAGGTTTCAGGTGCATATAGCCATTGATTGAACTCATCGACACTGATTTTTGCCTGTTCGAGGTGATGTAACTGTGCTGCTTGATTAAAGTGCAGTAGATCAGAAACAGAGCTTGATTGATTAAGCAAGGCGAGCATAATGTCAGCTTGCTCTATATAGAATTCACTCCACGGGTTGCAATCATCAGCAGTAAAGGTAGCTAACTTGTCTCTGTAGCGTTTTAAAAGTGAAGGTGTTTTATATTCCCATGCAACCTGAATAGCTTGTTGGTAAAACCGTAAATAATTATGCCCGACACAAGTTGATTCTAACCAAAATTCCCCCAGCTCTAAATATGCGAAAGCGCTATTATGCTCCTCGCAAACTAGTGCTTGGGTTGAGGCTAACCAAGGCCCAATGAAATTATGCAGTTTGTAACGTTCGACTAGCTTGAGTCCCGCTTCTATATCTTTGTTTGCATTTTCTTTGTGTCCTCGATACCAATTTAGCCTCGCCCGTGATTCTAACAAGAAAGCGACAAATCGATGTGCTTCTAACTGCCTTGAGAGCTGCAGTGCCGTTTCAATTTCGTGTTCTGCTTGCGCTAAATCATTCCTGTCAAGAAAGATCCAACTTGCGGTTAATCGAGCGACAATTTCGGCACGCCTGTTTGCTGTGAGATAAGCGAGGTTGGAAGCGTGCTGTGCGTGCTTAAGGGCTTCAGAGGACTGAAGTTGATAAATCATGACCGTGGCGAGCATATAGCGGTTCGTTGTTTCGGTACTTAATAGATTATGCTGCTCGCACAATTCAAGGCACTGAGTTAAGTAATCATATGAGTTAACCATTTTTCCCTGTGCGTAAGCGCAATCGCCGAGTCCTCCGAGGGATTTTGCTCTAGCTTGCACGCAATTTGCTTGCTTGCTGTAATTCAAGGCAATGACATGTTCATGTTCGCAAGCGTTAAGTTGACCTGTGGGAAAAAGCATATTGCCTCGCATTGAATGGATCTCACACAGTTGTTTATATCGCCCTTGTTGTTCAGAATACCGTTGAGCTAAATCTAATATATTCATAGCTTGTTCAAAGCGGTCAGTTAGGCGATATGGATTGATTAAATCGAGGTGAAACTGTGTTTTATCTAAGTCGTTGATTGCATTCTCTACAGCTAGCTCGAGTGCTTCGATGCTCTCAGGTACTTTCCCCATTGAGTAAAGGCAGTTACCTTTCATGTTTAATGCGTAGGCGAACTTATGAGTGGGGGCGATTTTTGTGGCCCTATCAATTAGTGAAAGTGCTTTTTCAAATTGAAAGTTGTTCAGGTAGTGATGTGCGGTTTGATCGAGTATCTCAAAAGCGTTGTCTGTACCAGAGCATTGAGTATGTATGGCGTATAGATAAAGGTCTTTATCTTGATACCACGTCGCACACCGTAGGTGTATTTTTTCTCGTTCTGATCGCTCGATTTGGTTGCGTATCGCACTGCAAATCAAGTCATGATGGAAAACATATTGAAGTCCTTGAAGTTTCACCAGTCCCATTTCTAGCAGAGTGTCAGGGACATAGTTCGGTAAAGTGGCTATTTCGCGTAGCTGATCGAGTTGAAAATATTGACCTAACACCGATGCAGTTTGTAGAGCCAGGTAATCATCCATTGGCAATTGAGCAAGCTGGGTCGAGACAACATGTTCTAGCGATTCCGGGACGCCTGTAGAAAGCTTAGCGCATAGTAGGGTCTGTCTTAGAAACAGTGGATGACCGTTGGCAAGCTTTAGACAGTTTTCGATTAACTCGTGTTGATCAGGAACCATTGAGTTAGCCAATTGATATGCTTCTTCTTCTGATAGTTGGTTTAGCTCAATCAAGGAGACATATTTGAACCAAGGTTGGGGCAGTGAGAGTTGTTGCTGTTGCCTAAAGGTTAAGATGAGAAAAACGTTAGAGTTCGTAATGTGGGGGAGTATGTTAGCTAATATGGTAAACATTATGTCGTCAGCCCAATGAACATCCTCAATGATAATTAGCTGAGGTGGCAAACTCCGGCTATGGTTGAGCCAATATGGTACTGATTGTTCGATCGTCTCTTGTAAAGAGTGAAACTCCATCAGATCAAGGAGGCGTTTTTCCGTTTCGTTAAGCGATATGCCCATTAACCAATAGAGACACAAATGACAAGATGATGGAATCCTAGATTCAATAATATCTCGCCTGATATGTTCGTCGCTATCTGTTCGTAAAAAGCCACATATTGCACGAACTAGAACGTTGGTTGGTGACTGGGGTTCAGCTTGGCCATGATTTAAGTTCTGGATTTGAGTGATGGAATCACAATAGCTCTCAAAGGTTTCAATGGTTTGGTTTAGTAAACGGGTTTTTCCTATTCCCGCCATACCAGTTAGGCAAAAAGCTTGACCTGTTTGATGCTTCAACCAGTATTTGATTCCGGCGCTGACCGCCTTTAACTCTTTTTGGCGTCCAATAAAGTGCCCATTGTTAGTTTGGCTTAATGACACTAAATACCAGTGACCAGTCTGATCATTTACATGTAAACGTTGCTTGGGGGAGAGGCAATTAGACGAGACAAAGCAAGAACAAGCCGCGGCCTCGCCCCATGCTAAGTGATTGAAGAAACCATTGGCTTGGCTAAAGTCAAAAGGCTTGGTTTTAAGCCAATGAAAGTAGGGATCATTATCACTGGTAAGAATTATCCGGATGGCGTTATTGAACTGTCTCTGTAACTGGCGAGCAAGTTGAGTAATATGAACAAAAATAAACTCATCACACTCGTGCATTGGCCATCTTATTACGCTACGTTGGCCTTGGGTTAGTATCTCTAAACTTTCATCTTGTAGTTTGCGCTCAAGCTGAGTAGCAGTTAGAGGTGGCCTGATGTCGACAATAAGGGCTAGCGTTTTGTCATTGATAGTAGAAGGCTGCACTAAATCGATTTTACGCGATTGTCTAGCAAGTAAGTGTTCTACTTGAACTTCGAAAAATTCGGCTAGATTGGCTGCCGTTCGATGTAACACATTTGCCCCTGATTCGGCACGTTTAATCGATGAAATTGAAACGACTAATCCACGTTCGAAACATAACTCCGCCAACTTTTCTTGGCTTAATCCCTTTGCTCTACGTAGTTGCTTGAGAAGAGAAATATCGAGAGGAACCCTACCATCCCTGTTAGTCATCCGTGTACTCCATCAATGAAATTAATTCTACTTTTGGAAGTAACATTATGAGTCAGTATGCATATAAATCAAATTGTAGAAACGCTCCTCTATCAATACTTTTTGATTGGTCTCTATACCTGTCTGCTTATTTCGGTTTAAAGTCGCTGATTCGTAATGAAATGACTTGTCTAGAAAAGTTCAGAAGCCAGCAATTAAAGGTTGGCTTCTGAATAAGGTTGTGCATGCCCAATTTGGGGACTGTGTGATGGTAATCTGTTAACTGTTCATTAAACCGTTATCAATCACAGAGTACCATTCGTTGCCTTTCCTTCCAGAATGGGGAATTTAACCAGCGATGTTCTCTTCGATAAATATCTGCTCTGATCTGAAGGTACTGATTAAACAAGACACGAGAACTCGCTTGGTATTTTTTGTGAACTTCTCGGGTTCCTTCCATTAACGCTTGAGCGCCATGACATGCACTGCTCAAAGCAAATCCTAGCCCCATGGATGATATCGGATCATAGGAGGCAGCAGCGTCACCAATTGCAATGTAGTTGTTAGGGTAGGAAGAGCTTGTGATTTCACTACTAGCTTGTTTGATCCACAGTTTGGAGTGCATGCTTTGAGAGCCTTGGACAAGTGAAGATATTTTATGAGTGTGTTTCAATTGGGTGGACCAATTATCTACTCTATTAAGTCTGTTAGACTTCACCAGTTTCATATCTGTAAAATAGGTGACGACGGCAAGATCTTTCGAAAGACCAGCGCAATACCACCAACCAGATTCGCAACTTTCGATGAACTGCCTTTGTTCAAACTGACGATTGGGTCTTTGGATGAATGCGCCAATGGCGACGAGCTGATCATACTGGGCTCTTTGTATGCCGAGCTTTTTTCCAAGATTCGTGTTTCGTCCAGACGCATCAACGATATATTCGCTTGAAAAAGTGACGACTCCTTGAGTCGGATGTGTTGTTTCGACTTGCCATCCGTGGCCATCGTTAACTACATCCATCAGTTGGCAACGAGGAATTACCATTCCGCCTTGGTTAACAACAGCCATCAAAAGAGTTTCATCGAATGCTTCACGATTAAGTTGATACGTTGTCGTTTGTGGCGTGAAAATACTTTCGTGAGGGCTCTCAACATGGCTCCCCCATAAACTGGTTTTTCCATAGTTATGACCAAAGCAGCCATCGGGGAAATCTGATTTGTTGAGTTTAAGGTAATCGAGAAAGTCGAACACGCTACTCGTTACTTGTTCACCTATACGCTGAGCTGTAAAATCTCCGCGTTCAAGTAATAGAACCGATTTATTGTGATGTGTCATCATTGCTAGAGCACAGGCAGCCCCAGCTGGGCCGCCTCCGATAATGATGACGTCATATGTCATCTGCATCATTATCCCCTTAGCTTGGTACCAGAACGAGGTTGAATGTTTTTGGTTTTGACTGGTTTAAAAGCACGTTGCTCCAGATACTCTGCCATTTTTTTGCCTTTGATTGTTTTGTGTCTGAGCAGGAACTCGCGATTGTCATTAATGAAAAATATTGGGAACTCTGTTTCGTTATCTTGAGGATTGCCAGTAATTTGTCCTACTTTCACTGATTTGAACTCGAACAGCTCATTATTTCGTTCCGTTTCTGTGAAGAAAGGGAAACCTTCGTTGTTTACGTTTCTATCACGAATAAAGGCGAGAGCTGACCAGTGCTCGATCATTTGTGAGTAGCTGTTGAGTCCTCTTGCATAGTTAACTTGCTTACCAGCGGCAACATGATTTTGTAGTTGTCCTTCCAGAGAAAATTCGCCAGCTAATACATTCCAAGGGCTTTGTGGTGGCCACCAATAGCTAAAGTAAGTCGGCGGGAGAGGTTGCCCGTTTTCTGAGCTCGAAGAGTCTAGAGTGACTTCATAAGTATTAGGAATTTCGACTGAACTCGGCATGCCCTCCCATGAATATTGGGTCACCGCTCCTGTAGATTCATTCTGAATTGCTTTATTGACTTCTGGTTGAGTAAAATTGATTTCCTGAATTGTGCAGTTAAAGAAATCGGCTTGCCAAGGGCATGCCATGCGTTTTGTTAGATCCCCAGGCTCGCATCCACCTCCTTCACACTCATCACGTTTTGGGTCTAGCCCATTTTCAGCGTAATAGAGGCCATTTTGATGGCGTTTTATTTGATAGGGCGCACAGTAGACATTTTTGTTCTGTAGGTTCCAGGTGACTTCAATGCCGGGACACATCGGTAAACCGACACAGTTACCAACACTGGCTTGGTTCATCGGGTTTACCAAGCTTTCGCTGCTGTCATCATGGTTAAACCTGCCATCTGCCCATTGTTTCAGCATGAACATCTGTGTTTCGTCGAGAGCAAGAAACTTCTGAACGATATTATCTTCAAGGCTGTAAGCGTTAGCACTGGAGACCGAATTACTTCCTGAATTGAGAGGCATGAGGGGCAGTAAATCGCCAGGCTCTGGATTGTCAAATAGCTCTTGCTGCGGTTGGTGATTGTCACCAATGACGGTTTTGTCGAGCTGACGGAAGTACTGATAGTATTTCTGACGCTGTGGTTTATTACGCTCAGAATTATCGCGATAGTCAAACTGGTTGCAAAAGAATGCACTCATCGATTGTACGTTTGCCACCCATTGATACTGACTCATTCGGTCAATGATAGGCTTAATATCTCGATTGAAGTTCGCGATGAAATTATGATCGAACTTCCCATCGGTGAAAAGGTCAGGTACGAGATCAAAGTGACGTACGCCAACATCGAACATTGTGTCACTTAACGTTGAAATATTAACTATTTCTGGAGCAAAGTTTGGAGAGCCAATGACAATCCAAGCTTCTAAAGTTTGCGTTGTTCCGTCATTGAATTTCACAAAGGCCGTTACTGAACCATCAGATATGTCGTCATGCCAACCATCACCACCACCGTAACCTTCGAGCTCAGTGGTACCGCCAGATTTTCCATATCCGCCGAGTACGATCAGCCTTCCCATTGCATCAGTAAAAAGAGTGCCCAGGCTGGTTACTAGTTCTCCACCTGTTACAGGGTTATTGGGAAACGAAGCATGCTTATAACTTTCGGGGACGGAGCTTTGATCGAATTCGACAGGGCCAGACGCTCGTCCAGCAATAGTTCTTGGTCCAGGATCGATAATAAGTGATTGTCGATTGCTCTCAGTTTTGTTGCGAAAAGGCACATCTCTAGCATCGTAGCTGTTTGCTTCTCCGTACAGTAAGTTGCCGTTCAACTCTCGGAACTCATACCAAGCTGCTTTTTTATTTGCTAAGTGAACTGCCCAAACTATTTTCTCGATGTTTGGTGAGTCAAGCGTAAGTTCTTCATCACTGTCGTCATAGATTTTAAACACTTGGCCTTGACGGCGAACACGACCAGCAGGATCTTTGAAGTTAGTGACTTCGGACTTAGGGAGGCCGAAATTTCTGTTGTCTTGCCCATCTAAACAACACTCATAGGGTAAACCGCCTATCTTTGTAGGATTGAGTATAAAATCTTCACGCTCAGAGTTGCCTAATCGAGCAACGCCGACAGACGGGGTTATTGAGATATTCATGATTTTTCCTTTTTTAGCCAACAGTTTTATTGTTATGCCGCCAGTGGGTAGGGTGACGTGCTAGCACCAAACTTTTTGGTGACTAAGAAAAGTTATAAGAGGGAGATAAAAGTATCCGTATCAGTTTGGTATCAGTTAATGAGGCATTCGATTGGGTGATGAGGGCTTATGTTACAGCTGGTGGGTTATGGTGGGCAGCCTATTTGGCCATATAAATGGTATTGCTTTAATGTTTTATTACGGCGTTTCTTTAGTTTCTCATAGACCTTAAAATATAAAGCCCGTAGCATAGCTAACGGGCTTTAAAGTCAGTATTGGCTTGTCGTATAGGCTGTTTAAACAGCTTCCTCGAACTGCTTATCGTCCTCTTCTTCAATTTGCTGAATATGGCGGTTCGCTTGTTGAAGTTGGTACATTTGCGCGTAACGACCATTTTGCTTCAATAGTGCTTTATGGGTTCCGCTTTCTACCAAATCACCATGGTGTAAGACGATGATCTTATCTGCATCCAAAATGGTCGATAAACGGTGGGCAATCACCACAAGTGTCATGTCTTGGCGAAGTACTTCTAGACTCTTCTGAATCAACGCTTCGGTCCCCGAGTCGATGTTCGCAGTCGCTTCATCCAAAATAAGAATCTTTGGCTTCGCTACTAATACGCGCGCGAGTGCAAGCAATTGTTTTTGGCCTGCCGAAAGATTGGTTTCACCTTGGCCAAGTTGCGTATCCAAGGCATTAGGATAACGACGAATCTGTTCAGCTAATCCGACTTTCTCAAGAGCATCCCAAATCTGAGCGTCTTCCATTGGTCTACCCAGAGATATATTTTCTCGCACACTTGCTGGGAGAATGTGCGGATCTTGTTGAACCATGGCCACATCTTTACGAAGGACATCTTTACCTAACGACTTTAATGGACGCCCATCAATGAGCAGTTCACCGATCTCTGCTGGGTAGAAACCCATTAGCAGGGACGCTAGGGTACTTTTGCCGCTTCCGGTATGACCAACAAGCGCAATAAAGTCTTGGTGGTTGGCCGTTAAAGAAATGTCCTTCAATACGTCTTGTTTTCCGTCGTAACTGAAAGTCAGGTGGTTAAGCTCAATTGATCCAGTTCTTAATGGCTGATGATCATCACCGTAAGTTTGCTCTTTCGCATCGATCAATTCGAACACACGTTCACTTGATACGAGCGCTTGCTGAAGCAGTGCCAATTGTTGAGTCATCTCAATTAAAGGTTCGGTAACGCGAGCAAGATAACTGATGAACGCATAAAGCACACCCACACCAATCAGTTCGATACCGTTGAAACCAAAGATAGCCACCAAAGAGAGTAGGGCGAGGCCCGCTAACAAGTCCATTAACGGGCGCAATAAGTAGCCATTCAAACGAATCACCTTTTTAGAAGCAACCAAGTGCTGCTCGGTTAGGTCATTAAACTGTTTGTTAAAACGCACTTCTTGTTGCATGAGCTGAACAACACTCATCCCTTGGATTGATTCGCTTAAATTCGCATTGATATCGGTGAGCAAATCGCGCATGTTGCGGTAGTTCTCGGTACTCAGCTGTTTGAATAGGTACATAAAGCCAACGACAATAGGCAGTAGTACCAACACAACCAGTGTTAACTTCCAACTCATGTAAGTCATTACGCCAAGCATGACTAAGATCATGACAACATTTTTCACCACCGTCGCGATAAGCAGTTCATAAAACTGCTGAAGCGATTCCGTATCGTTAGTGATGCGAGAAACCAGCTTCCCTGCAGGTGTGTAATCGAATGCCGATAGCGGTTGTTTGATGACACCAGAGAAAACTTGTTTACGAATGGTTTTTATCGTATCGGTTGCAACAATACTGAATTGTAGCGACTGAAAGTATTGGAAGGTCGCGGAGATGATTTGCAAAGCGATGTAACCAGCCGCGAGCGAAATCAAAATATCGCGCGAGTAGTCGCCTTTGGCAATATGTTCATCGATAAAGTATTGGATCAACCAAGGCCCACCGGCACTGGCTAACGCCGCAATAAACAGTAGAGAAAGCCCTTTAATCATTGGCTTTGGCTGAGACAATGGGTAAGACATTAACCGCTTAAATGTTGTTGATTGCTTCATGATTAGTCCTCCATTGCCTGTTCAAGTTTTTGGTACTGATACATTTCAGCGTACCAGCCTTGACGTTCAAGCAACGCTTTGTGCTGTCCGCGCTCTCCAATGTGACCGTGGTTTAGTACGATGATTTCTTCAGCCGCCTCTAGAGCCGTTAGGCGGTGGGCAATGACAATCAGCGATTGGTCACGATAATAAGTTTCTAAGTTCTTAAGTATTTGATGTTCTGTCCGGCCATCTACGGCAGACAGTGCGTCATCCAACACGAGAACCTGAGCATTTAATAACATCGCACGAGCGATCGCGATACGTTGCTTTTGACCGCCAGAAAGGGTAATACCTTTTTCGCCCACTTCGGTTTGGTAACCTTCGGGAAACTTTTCGATATCGTCATGGATGCACGCCAATTTTGCCGCGCGGTAGACTTCGTCTTTCGACGCATCTGGATTACCCAAAGCGATGTTGTCGAAGATCGATTTAGAGAATAGGAAAGGACTTTGGTTAACGACGGCAAAACGATTTCGCCACTCAGGTAATACGGCATCTTTAATGTTGATGTCACCGAACTGAATCGTGCCATTATCCATATCATGTTGACGGAGCAAGAGAGTCAGCAGCGTTGATTTGCCACTACCAACCGGTCCCGCAATACCCAACATCTTTCCAGGTTCTAATGTGACGTATAAATCGGTTAGTGCGGCGGGTAAATTCTTAGACCAATAGAATTCATCAATTTTGATGTTCAATGGTAATGGCTGTTTACCTAACGATTTCTCACCACTGATGATTTCAGGTTGTTCATCGAAGATTTCTTGTAGGCGATTCCAAGCGGCAGAGCCACGCTCAAGAATATTAAACAAAAATGCAAAGGCCAGCATTGGCCAAATCATTAAGCCGAGATACATGGTAAATGCGGTTAAGTCCCCCAAAGTGATGTCGCCTTTATCTACCAAGTAAGCGCCAGAAGCCACACTTAGGAAGAATGACATACCAATGGTAATCTGGATGGCAGGATCAAAACGAGCATCCACTCTTGCAACTGCAATGTTCTTTGCGCCTGTATCATCAACGACGTCTTCGAAGCGTTGTTGCTCTTGGGTTTCTAATCCAAAAGCACGCAACATGCGAACGCCATTGAGAGATTCTTGCGTCATATCTGACATTGAAGAGAAGGCTTCTTGAGCAATTTTAAAGCGTTTATGAAGAATACGAACAATGAAGAAGATAATTACCGCCAAGAATGGCATTGGTAACAACGCCATGACAGTGAGCTTCCAACTGACTTGAGTGACCATCACAATCAGTACTGCAATGCCAGTAATCAGTGAGTCAGCTGCCGTTAGTACACCTTCTCCAGCGGTCATCACGATATTACGCACGTCATTAGTGCCTCGGGCCATGAGGTCACCAGTTTTAAAACGCTCAAAGAAACGAGGAGGTTGAGTCGACAAGTGACGATACAGGCGATTACGCAAAATGGTCCCTAATTCCCAACTCGCGCCAAATAGCCATATACGCCAGAGTATTCGACAGGCATATATCGCAAAAAACAACACGATAAGGCCCAATAACCACATGACTAAGGTACGGGTTTCTAGCGTGTTATCGACGACACCGTCAACGATAATACCAACCGCTTTGGGAGGAATTAATTGCAGGGCGGAAATGACAGCAAATAATAGGATTGAACCTACATAATGTTTCCACTTTTGTCGAAAATACCAACGCAATTGCCAGAATATTCGCATTTCGCCTCCTGCTTAAATGATTGAATTTATTATGGAACCATTATTGAGCGAAATGATGAGTTTACAAGCATAATTTTTGAGCGAAATAAAAAACAATACAATGTGTCGATTTTGTCATGGTGCATTGATTTAGAGCTTTATCTATCTCTGTAAGGACCGGATGTAACAAAATATTGTGAAATTTATGTTAATGCTTGGTTTTGCGGGTTTCTGTCGTGTAAAAGAGGGAAGGCTTCAAAAGTAAGTCTCTTGAAGCCCATTTTAAGGCGTTTTAGCAGTCGTCAGTTTTAATTTCGTACTTTATTTGACCACCGGCTGTATGTGGGTAGTATACCTCAACATAGCAAAGGTGAAAGATGTCTACAGGCTTGTTAGCAAAACCGATGAGGAAATAGGGTTCATTTTCGTCTTCAACCCCATACCATCGATTGATCGTTAATTGCGGATCAAATCCTGCTAAATCATGAGCGGGAATCACATTCTTAATATAACCGTAATAACCAATCAAATCGTTCACACCATCATTGTCCAAGTCGATGTTTTTAAGATCACCTGAATCGACTTGCTCTTGAGATTGAATAACGGCTTTAGCGTACACCTGATTATTTGCTGTCATTAAAGCTTCACGTGCCCCAAAAAGCACGGCGACTCTCGCATCCTTTTGAATGTCCAGAAACTTGGGAAATGCGACGACACTCAATACGCCAAGAATGACGATGCAAATCACTAATTCTATCAGTGTAAAACCTTTTGTATTACGCACAGCCAACCTCCAAATTTGCATTTTTATCGTCTGCTATTCTGGAGCAAAATTATGGCTGGGAGAGGATTGAAAAAGAATGAAGTTTTTGGATGAATAACATGGTTCTTGTTTATTAAACAAGTTGCTTAAAATTACAGAAGAAATTCATTCATTCTCACACAAAAAGTAAGTCTTCTCTCAACAAGAAGAGGTGAAACACACGTTGGAATAAGGTGTTGAAGATGATGTCCTCAATCGTGCACACCCTCTGATGAATTTGACATTTTTATCACTGATGTACCAGCGAAGTTTGTCATGGTAAATGAAATCGGCTTTTGGCGACGAGAGGTGGATTAGTTAGTGTCAGAAAGAACAAAATCGACAAACGTGCGATTTTTAAGGGAAAGCTGTTTTGAACGGTAAAGCAGGTGGATCGGTTTTGGCTTGGGAGCATGTTGATGGAGAATTTCTACCAAGGCACCAGATTGGATTTCCTGTTCAACTAAGATCTTTGGTTGCAGAAGAACACCAGAGCCTTTTAACGCGGCAAACTTAAGCACATCGCCATTATTAGACGTTAATCGGGTGTTGCTGTTTCCAAAGGTATTAGATGGCATGTTCACCACTTGTTGGCTTTCTCCTTGGTGATACTGAAACCCCAAACAATGATGGTGTTCAAGGTCATCAAGCGATTGGATAGGGGCATGTTGCTCAAGGTAAGAGGGTGAGGCGCAATAAGTCATGTGGTATTCACCCAATTTTCTCGCGACTAACGACGAATCGACCAATTCACCGATTCGAATAATCACGTCAGCTTCGCTTCGATATGGGTCAATCAAGTTGTTATCCAACATCAGCTCAATGTTCAAATCGGGAAATTCAGCTAAGAAGTCAGCCACGATGGGGGCGATGACCTTTTTACCATAAGTGACAGGGCAGTTAACTTTTACTGTTCCGGTTGGACGGTTAATCAGCGTCTGGATTAGGTTCTCTGCGTTGGTGATGTCTTCAATAATGCGGTGGCACTCTTGATAGTAGAGTCTACCAGCTTCGGTTAGGGACTGTTTGCGCGTGGTGCGATGAATTAGCTGTGTACCTAAGCTTTGCTCAAGAAAGCCCACGTGCTTGCCAACCATGGTCGGTGAAATATCAAAGTGGTGTGCAGCATTACGAAAGCTGCCATGTTCGACCACGTAAGCGAAAACTTTCATGCTTGTTAATTTATCCATTGCACACTCAGAGTTGATAAAGAAATAACTAAAGCAGAGTTTATCAATCAAATGAGGTTAATTACAGTGGACGTATGATTAAGAATGGAGAAAGAGAGCCATCATGAGCGAGACGATTTTTGTTACCGCCGAGCTGAAAATGAATGTCGATAAGCCAAGACAACAAGTGGTTGAAGCCATCGAACAATTTTGCCTTGATATGCAAAGCGAAGCGGGATGCTTGCAAGCGAATGCGACCTACGATTCGAAAGAACCACAACGTGTGATTCTTTGGGAGCGATATGAAAACCGTGCCGCGATTGAAGCGCATTTTGCTATGCCGCATACACAAGCGTTTATTGCGGCTGAAATGGCGGAGTTAGTCCAAGCATTCGAAACCCAAGCTCAATAGGAGACGTGAACATGAAATGGGGTATTTTAGGCACAAGCTTTATCTCTGGTGTTATGGCTGAAGCAATCCAAGGCGATGACAAGAGTGAACTGTACGCGGTTGCTGGGCGTTCGGAGCAGAACTTAAAGACATTCGCTGAGCAATATGGCATCGAGAATACGTTCAACGATTACGATGCGTTGATTGCCGATGAGCAAGTCGACATTATTTACATCGCATTGCCAAATCACCTTCATCATGACTTTATCGTTAAAGCGGCAGAGCAGGGGAAAGCGATCCTGTGTGAAAAGTCACTGTCGGTAGATATGGAAAAAACCGAGTTGGCACTAAAAGCAGTCGAAACGCACAAGGTATTCTTTGCTGAAGGCTTAATGTACTTGCATCACCCGTTGAGCAGCGAGTTGGTTTCGGTGCTTAAATCGGGAGAGATTGGTGAACTTCGCTCGATTCATACTTCTTATATTGCGTCGATTGCACAGTTTGTGAATCCAGACAGTAAAGGTGCTTTGTATAACTTAGGTTGTTACCCAATGTCATTGGTGCATTTGGTGGTGAAAACCATGTTGGGTGAACAAACCTTTGAGAGCCGTTCAATGACGGCGATTGGCCGACGAGGTAACGATGGGAACATCTGCGAGTCGAACTTGATGATGCAATTCGGTGAGCAACAAACGGCGAGCGTACACACTGCCGAAGATCACGGATTGAAACACCAATTCACCATTCTGGGTAGCAAAGGTTGTATTACGTTAGATTCAAACCCATGGCTACCAACGCAAGAAAACCAGTTTAGTGTGGAAATTTACGAGACGTCGAAGCGTGAAGTGTCTGTACCGGCAGCTGGGGATGCTTTCTTCTATCAAGTGCGCAATATTCGCCAAGCGGTTGAAGAGGGGCGTACCTCGTTAGAAAACCCTTGTGCAACATGGGAAGATTCTCACCGAATCATGCAGCTACTGACGGAGTGGGAGTCACTGGCTTCAAAGTAAGTGTGTATTTGAACCAATGAACATAAAAACGGCGCACTAAATACAATATTTAGTGCGCCGTTTCTATTTTGTGTTCAGTCTGGATTAAATGCGATTATCGCCGGTGCTAAACGCAATGATTTGGCTGATCTCAGACAGGCTTCTACCACTTTCTTGTTGCCATTGAACAAACGCTTTGTTGGTGGCATCGAGCGATTTCTTCGTATCTTTGCCACCTTCAATGATCTTGCAATTACGCAGGTAAGCTTCAACGTCGCTAGACAAGATGAAGGTATCAACGCCCATTTGACGAAGTGTGTAAGGGCCGGTATTTCCACCTAGGCGATTACCGCGTTTCTTCAAATATGCCCATAGGTCGGTGATTTTCTCTTGTGGCCAATCGGCAACCATTTTGCCAAACGAGCCGTATTCGATTTTTGCTTCGTGGATCATACGAGCATTAGCAGGAATCGACATGACTTTAGTGAGGTGGCGAATAATGCGTTTATCTGTTGCTTTGGTTTCCCATTGCTCATCCGACAGCATCAATAGCGGCTCAATCTTAAACCCAAAGAACACTTCTTCGAAGTTCGGCCACTTGTTGCGAACCACGCTCCACGAAATCCCACTTTGGAATACTTTCATCGAAAAAGCGGCCAGCCAACGGTCGTCGGGAATCGCTGCCAATTCTTCTTTGCTTAGTGGATGAGACAAAAGCGCTTCAAGTTGATCTTCACCACCTTTACGCTCAGCAGCGCGCTGATAAATCGCGTCAAATTTTTCGATACTCATAAAAGAAGTTAGTCCTAGTTTATGTCGATATTTGCGAAACATACTACGCTTAAGTGGCTGAATCGTAAATTGATGGAGTGTCACAAATGAAGAAGGTCACATTAACGTTTGTCGGAGAAGGTTCGGATCGTATTGCAGAAAAATTCTATGCGTGGATGACGGACGGTGGGTTGGAAGACAGCATGATTGAGAATTTATCTGACCGTGAAATCTCAGTTGTCGGCATCAGTGATATGGATAATGAAACGCGTGATGTGGTAATCAATACGGAAATGAATTAGGGTCTGTTGACCTTTTGAGCTGATTTTTGCAGCAGTTTGTGGGTTCTTTATACAAGGCAGAGGCTTTGAAATGTAGTTGCCCTACCTGATAAGCCGATAACGCAGTAGAAAGGAGCCACAAACGCTGCCCGACGGGTTCGGCTAAAAGCGTTTTACTCTTTGTTGAGAGGATTTTGCTTAGAATAACTAGGCTACAAACCTCTCGCCGCGATTAAAACGCTTTTATCTCGAACAAAATTTAACCGCAAAAGATCAACAGACCCTTATGAGTCGACTTTCGTCAGCAAGTAGAATCAGATAAAACAAAGCCCTTCACTCGAAGGGCTTTGTTGCGTTTATAAGCATGGGAGCTTAGTTATTTACCAGCGTCAGACCGCTTGGGAGTGCATCACCGAAGATACGCTTCGATTCGCTCTCAGATAGCTCTTTGACTTCTTCAACCAATGATACCCAAGATTCAGGTACCTTGCTTTGCTTCAACTTAGCCAGTACCTGTTCACGGTAGTCGTCTGAGATATCGAATAGGCGGTCGCCCGTCTTACGACAAATCATTACGGCTGCGAAAGCGATCATTGGCTCTTTCTGCCAGTTCTGCTCTAACAGCTTAGGCAACCACTGTTCCGCTTGTTCACGAGGAACGACGTTATGCTGACTGCCATACAAAGGCGTACGCGATGCCAAGCGACCCATTGCCCACCAGTGTGCTTGTTCGAACTGGTTATGGTTGATGGCTTTGCTCAAGAACCACGTAGCCAATAGAACTTTGTCTTCGACTTCTAGATGCTCTAGAGAGGCAGACAAACGAACCATCGACTCGTAACCCATGTCTTGCGCTGCTTTGGCGGATTGTGGGTTTTTCATCGCACCAGGATGTAGGTATTTCGCGATGTCCGCCAAGATGGTCTCTTGCTGCTCTTGGCTCAAGCCACCTGCAATACGACGCCAGAATACCCACCAGTCAGTCCAACCTTGATGGTTCTTAAACTGAATGTTTTGCTGGTAGAGACCCCAAACTTGCTCAATGCGCCATGAGTCGGTTGGATCGCCAAAGCCCGGACGCAGTGCAAAACCTGCCAAACGAAGCCAGTTTTTCTCGTGTTGTTCAGAACGACGGCGACGCTTACGACCTTGTGCAAAGGTATCGAACAGTTGACGTAGGGTAGTGAAATCCCATTCATCACGCTTGCCAAGTTTCTTCTCAAGATCTTTGGCTAAGGTTTTGATCTCTTTGCTTTCCGCGCTTTTCTTATTACCGCTGTAAAGGCGAGCGATCAGCTCCTTACATTCGTTCAGTTTAGGATGAAGCTTAACTTGTTCGCTGTCGTCGGCTTGTTTGTTGCGAACTTCGAATTCCAGCTCCCAGCGTTTGCTGTCGTCTTCTGCGCTGACACATTCCATCTTAAGTGTGCCGACTTCAGTCAACTGACACGCCAGTTGTACTTCTACGCGCTCTTTCTGGTTGGTTTGCAGTTCGGCGCCTTCACCCTCGAGAGTGGTGATATAAGGTGGCAGAGGAGCAAATAAGTCGGGGTCAACATCAACCATCACACCGTTTTGAATAGCGGTGTTATTGGTTAAGGTGTCGTGGGTAGAAGTTAGCAGGTTAAAGCGAACAGGTTCACCTAGGGTAAGCGAGAAGCGACGACCACTTAAGCGTATCTCGTGTCCTTCTTCTGTACCTTTTGCAAGCAAACAGAGCGCTTTGCCCATCTTGTTCTTCTCTTGAAGATGCAAGAAATAAGAACGCGCTGCGCCACCACCAATTTTAAGTTGTGCGCCACGACGTGCTTTACCAAATGCAACGGCACCCAGCGCAACAGACCAATCTGGATGTGGGTTGTCTAGTACCGTAACCGGAGCGCCGCGCCAATCGGACAGTAGGGTAGTGACACGCTCAGTCACAAGTTCACTGTTGAACACGCCACCGTTGAGTAGCAAACCGACTGGAATGGCATTTTGTTTGTCGTCTTCAATGCCAAGAGCGGCACGAGACACTTGCTGATGCGTGGTTAAGAACTCGGCAACGTGTTTGCTCACTGCTGGGTCAGCGACGTATGGAAGACCAAACTCAACAACGGCGCTGCGGCGTTTGTCTGGCACTTCACTGAAATCAGAAAGTGGGAAGAAGCCATCCAAAGCGATTTGGTGCACTTCTTGTTTGCTCAACCCAATACTCTTTGTTCCGCCAAGAAGTTTTGAGCCGCTGCCTAGCATGGTGATTTTTACTTCTTCAGGTGCACTCGCTGAAAGTAGGTTTTCTTTCGCCTTGCGAGTTTGCTGAATCAGCTTAGTCAGGCTTGCTGCAGTGAGCTTCTTACTTTGTTCCCCTTTATTTTGAGAAAGGCGGCTTTCCGCAAGGTGCGCTAATGCTAAGTCGAGGTTATCACCACCAAGCATCAAGTGTTCGCCAACACCAATACGGTCAAGGGCTAGCTCATCTTGAGAAGAGAAACTTGCTTCAATCAAGCTTAAGTCGGTGGTCCCTCCGCCCACATCGCACACTAGGATAAGTGGCAACTCTTTGAGCTCATCAGCTGCGGTTTGCTGGTGGCGTGCGTACCAGTCGTAACATACGGCTTGTGGTTCTTCGAGCAGGACGATTTTTTTCAAACCTGCCAGTTGTGCAGCTTCAAGCGTGAGCTTACGAGCGGTTTCATCGAACGACGCTGGAACGGTCACAACCACATCTTGGTCTTCTAGCTTGTTGCTAGGGTGACGGTAGTTCCATGCTTGACGAATGTGGTTGAGGTAGCTTGCGCTGGCAATGACGGGAGAGACTTTATCTACGTCTTGCGCGCCAGCCCAAGGAAGAATGTCTGAGCTACGATCCACTGCTTGGTGCGATAGCCAGCTTTTAGCACTGGATACCTGACGCCCTTCCACCTTAGCGCCTAATTCACGAGCCCATTCACCCACGATCACATTACTAATGTCGCCAGATACAGGTTCGCTTTCCCAAGGGAGTGTTAGGTCAGAAGGGGAGATTTGACCAACCGCAGGGTGATAGCGGAAAGAGGGCAGCAATGGTTTACGAACCACTTCACCCGGGCCAATCAATTGGTCGATGTCGAATAGGGATACTTCGGATTGTTCAAGGTTGTCGGTGATTTCACAATACGCCACCACAGTGTTTGTGGTGCCAAGGTCAATACCAACAAGAAAACGAGGAGATGCCATACAAACCTTCGTGTATTTAAAAACGGCACCCGATTGGATGCCGTTTGATTTCTATTTATTCTTCTTCGTTTGAGTTGCTTTTCGCGTCTTCGCGCACATCGAACTCAACATGCCATTTTTGACCGTTATCAGCGGCAATGGCTTCTAAGTAAAGCGTACCAAGCTCTGTGACGCGAGAGGCTAGGGTTACCGGAACCACTTCACCTTCACGACGACCTTCAGATACCGGCAGCGTTACTTGAATTTCTGGAAGCTCTTCAAGCTCTTCTGGTGCCCAGTAGTCTAGGTGAGTACCTGCTAGGTCATCACGACGAACGGTTGAGCCAAAGAACTGGAAGTTAACTGGCTGACCGATGATCAAACCAAACTCTTGGCTTGGTACGTCAACGCTTGAACCTTCTTCCATACCAAATGGTGCTACACACAGTGCTTCCATTGGAGGCGCCATGCCAGGAATCGCAGGCATTGCACTTTCGATACCCACGTAGTAAGCCGAAGCAATACCACCACGAATACGAACGCCTTGTCCACGACGCACAGAGCCGTAGTAAGCCGCACCGCTAGCAACTGCAAGGTCTAGATCCACACCTGTTAGGCGTTTTGCCATTTCAGTATCTGCTTCAATTAGCCATTCGTTGATCGTATCTTCTAGACGAGTTGCTAGAAGTTTCGATTTCAGAACACCACCGTTGAATAGGATTGCTGTTGGCTTGATGAAGTCAGCTGACTGCGCTGCATCCGCACCCGGCATACCAGGCATGTTAGCGAATGGGTTGAAATCTTGAGCTGCTGCTTCTGTGCCATTTCCTGAAGCCGAAAGGGCATTGGCTTGCTTAGACAAGAACGCTGCAATGTGACGAGTAATGCCTGCATCTTGTGCGTAAGGCAGACCCATTTGCGTTAGTGCACCACGGTTACGTTGAACAGGGTGATCAGTAATCGCAACTTGAGGGAAGAAGCCGTCAACCAGTGTCTGTTGTACTTCTTCTTGAGTCAGTTCTGTTTTTAGCGTTGCGCCAAGCAGTTTAGAACCACGGCTTGGTACTACGATTGGCACTGATTGAAGCTCGCTGTCGTTCAGTAGCGCTTCTTTCGCGTCACGACATGCGTGCATCATCGCCTGAACTTGCCATGGCTGTAGCTCTTTGCCTTCTTGCGCTAGCTTCATCTTCAAGCGGTACGCAAGTGCAAGGTCCATGTTGTCACCGCCAAGTAGGATGTGTTCACCTACCGCGATGCGGTTCAGAGTTAGGTTGCCGTCGTCTTCAGTTACTTCAACCAAAGAAAGGTCGGTTGTACCACCACCGATATCGACTACAAGCACGATGTCGCCAACTTCAACTTCGTCGCGCCATTTGTCGTTGCTGTTATCGATCCAGTTGTAAAGCGCAGCTTGTGGCTCTTCTAGAAGCGTTAGGTGCACAAAACCAACGTTGCGTGCTGCTTCTGCAGTTAGATCGCGAGCAGCAGGATCAAAAGAAGCAGGAACTGTAATAGTCACGTCTTGATCGGCAAGGTTGTGATTTGGATTCGTGTGATTCCAAGCATCTTTTAGGTGCTCTAGGTAAAGCTCTGTCGCGCGAAGAGGGGATACTTTTTCCACTTCTTCTGGGCTACCTGCTGGCAGGAAAGCATCACGACGGTTCACACCTGCGTGGCAAAGCCAAGATTTCGCACTTGCAACTAGACGAATTGGCGTTTTCGAACCTAGGTTACGTGCAATTGCACCAACAAGAGCTTTTGGCTCGCTCGACCACGGAAGAACGCGTGATTGCGGGTTCATTTCGTGCTCGTGTGGTTGGTATAGGAAAGAGCCTAATTGGCTACGAGTTTCTACCGTGCCCGGTGCAGTAAGCTGCTGGATAGGCATCACTTCAACGCGAGCGTCTTCGTTGTGTGTATCAACAAAAGACATGACACAGTGTGTTGTACCTAAGTCGATACCAACACTGAATTTAGGCGTCTGTTGAGTTTCAACAGACGCTTCTTGAGAATGGTTTTTTTGGTTCATGTGTTCCATTACAGCTCAACCTCAGCTGGAGCGATCACAGATGCATCGTAGTTCTCAGCCAGTTTAGGCAACGTCATTGATGTTGCTTTCCAACCTTTGTGAACTAGCGTGCCGTTGAATGGCGCGCTGCCTGTTACGTTGCCGGTTAGGCGGATTTCTTGTGGGTTGAAGCCTTCTTCAACCGCAATGCGAGTTTCTTCGTCTTCGTTACGAACGTGCGCTAGCGTCACGTAGTCGCTTAATACTTTTTGACCACCAGTGTGGATTACGCGAGCGGCTGCGCCAACTTCCTCATCAGAGAATGACGTTAGGTCTTCTTTTAGGAAGTCAATTAAACGAGCTTCTTGCTGCATGATAGAAAGCAGCTGCATTGCAGAGTCTGTAGATGCAGTAGCAAGCTTAGATTCAACTTCTACAACACGCTCGACGACTTTCTCTACTTCCACGACTTTTTCTACTTCTACGATCTTCTCGACTGGCTTCTCAACCTCGACGATTTTCTCGACTGGTTTTTCTACCACTTTCTCGATCACTTTAGATTTGCGAGATACCGCGATTAGAAGAAGTAAAACACTCGAAGCCGCAAGGCCTGCGTGCAACATATCGAACGTTTGAGGAATTAGGTTCAAATCAATGTTCATGACATTTTTCTCTTTCTATTGATTTACTGGTGCTCAGTATTGGCTCATGTGTGTTTACTAAAAGGATCGGCTTTGCGACCTGCACCAAGTTTAGACATTAAAATGATGGTGGATGGTAGCATATTCAAGGCTTAAGACTGTAATAATTCGTGAATATACCGCATGATTAGCATGAAAAATCAACGATTAGATAGGGATGCAAACGTTGTTGCTTGATGTTTATCCACATGTGGCGCAGTATTTCCATCATTATCGAAGCTTTGCACGTAATTAACGTGGAACACTAAATGACATACAGCACGGCTCAACAGAGCATTCTCAAACGGTATTCTGCTTCTATTGTCGCTTTCATTGCGGTGCTTATCGTGACAGCGGCTATGGTTGGTGTTGCTTATAAAATCCAGCAGCGCTATACGATGACTATCTTCGATACCTTGGCGGATCGCCAAGCTGAATCTTTAAAATCTGCAGTAGAAAATGACCTTGAGTTTATCGGGGCAGGAGCGAATTTTTTTCACTCTGTCGATGACTCATACTGGTCACAATTTCCCTTGTATGCCAAACAAGTCGTTAATGGTTCCAAAAGCCTAGTTGGCCTGCAATGGATGGAGCGTGTTGACCCACAAGATCTCGATCGCTTCTTGGAAAAAACGCGTAAAACGTTCCCTGATTTTCATATCTTTACCGTGCCAAAAGATGGGCCTAAAACCAATGGCTACATCTTAAAGGATGGCGCTCCGGCGTTTATTGCAACCGACATTTACCCAAGAACGCCGCAGAACCTTTCTCTGCTTGGCTTCTATTCTTCGCGTTTGCGTTTTGAACTGATTCTAGATGACATTCTTACTCAGGGTAGAGCCAACATTTCCGATAAAGTGCGCTTGCTTCAAGATGGATACGATCAATCCCTCGATAAAACTGGATTGTTGGTCTATCACCCAGTGTTTAGCTACGACAACCACGAGCTTCTGGGCGTTGTCGTCGGTGTTGTTCGCAGCACTGTCTACTTCGACGAGTTGATCACCAAGACAGCGACAGAGCTCGATATGTCGATTAAGGTGGAAGACTTAGGCTTTGATGCATACGACGATCCATTACTGTTTCAGAGCGATAATTGGAGTGATCTGAAAGGGAAAACTATTAGCCGCAAGATTCAACTACCCAATAGAGAGTGGAAGGTAGAATTCAAGCTAACGGAATCCGTTTCTGCTTGGGAGCGCTCCGTACTTTACGGGACGGGGATTGCGGGCTTGGTTATTGCACTTTTGATCAGTTATATAGTGAATCTACAGTCACGGGAAAAAGAGCGTTTAGCGGTCATGCTGGATAATAAAACGGTAGAACTAAAACGCATGGCAGAGTTAGACCCGTTGACTCAGTTACTCAATCGCCGCGTATTTAACGACAACTTACTGCATTATATTAATACTGGCGTTGCCTTTAGTTTGGTTGGCTTTGATATCGACCACTTTAAACGCATCAATGATAAGCACGGTCACTTAGCTGGTGATGAAGCTTTGCTCCATGTTACTCGATTGGTCAATGCGAATTTGCTTGAAGGCGATCGCTTCTACCGAGCTGGCGGTGATGAATTCTGCATACTCTCTCGTTTAACCAATAAAGAAGAGTTGGTTGCTTATTTAGAGAAACTGCGTGGTATTGTCGCCAGCTCTCCTTTTGAATACGGGGCAACTCCTATTATCTGTTCTTTGAGCATCGGTGCTGCGGTACACAAAGATGAAGATCCTGAGAGTTTATTCCACAAAATGGACGTGCAGCTCTACCAAAGTAAGGAAAATGGTCGAAACTCTGTATCGATCGGCGATTAATTCAGCGAGCAAATTCGAGTTTTGAGATTGGTTACGGTAGAATCTCTACGCTTTCAAGTTTACGTTAGGAATCAAGACAAACTATGAACCATAACCGTATCGTCTGCTTCGATTTAGAAATGTGCTGCTGGAGTGAAAACGGCGTAGGTCGCACGGGTGAAATCATTGAAGTTGGTTTGGCTGAAATAGATTTGTCGAAAGGTGAAATCGTTAAGCGCGCGCAATACTACGTAAAGCCTGAACATGATGAAGTCTCATTGTTTTGCGCAGAATTAACTGGTATCACACCACGTAAAATTGAAAAACAGGGCAGACCATTAGAGGAAGTGCTGAAGTCGATGCTAAAGAACTTTGGCGGTCGTAATAAGATCTATGCCTCTTGGGGACGTGATGACCTCATCTTGCTTGAAGAGTGCCAACAAAAAGGCATTGATGCCCCGTTTAGTGAGTTCATTAATCTAGCGACCTTGTATCGCATACAAAACCGCTTGAAAGAAAAACGCATTGGTCATAAAGCCGCACAAGAGGCCAAAGGCATCGAATGGGAAGGTCGCCAGCATTCCGGTTATGTGGATGCATACAACTTGGCGAAACTTGCACTGGCCATGCTATAAGCTTCTGTTTTCATAAATCTTTCATCGGATTTCAGTCTTCTCGTCATAAGCCGGCTTTACTTTGGTTGTTAGTAAATAACAACAATGTTGGCTAGCCTCTTGCGGAGATGACGATGTTTGATTCGGCTTAATCCAGACTAGAGACACAAAAAACGCGCTCATGTAGCGCGTTTTTTATTGGTTCTTACTGTTTATGGAGACTGTGCTTCACTGAGACTGCAATTTCGCTCGAATAAAATCGCTGTGGTCTACATAGAGCAGCTCCGCTGTTTTGCGAATTACGGCATCTTCCAATGGGTCAATTTCACCGTCAGCATACGCCACTTCCCACATACTCTTAATCAGTTCGTAGCGGGTTTCTTGTGAAAGCTCACGCAGTTGAGACGTAAAGTCATAAAGGGAAGTCGACTCACTCGATCGGTTCTGAGCCTGATTCAGTAGGGTGTCGGTCTCTTCTTCTGTTAGGGAAAGCAATTTCATGATCAAAGAGCGTTTGGTCGCTTGCTCCCTTTCATCGATTTGATGGTCCGCACCAGCTACTTCACAAAGCAAACATGCTATCGCCATATTGGGTGACAGTGTGTTGGATTGGCTAAGGTCCGAGCCTTCTATAAGTTGTTTAAATAATGAAGTAAGCGAATTAAACATGTTGAGCACCAAGCTGTTATCTATTTATTTAAGATGGTAATGGTTTGAGCAAATCTCAAGGTCTTGATTGAATTTGATCAAGATCTCATACGATTGAGATGACATTTTTGCTCAATACAGTATTTGACCGCCAAAAAGCAGATTTATTCCTCAACCTTTGTCGGCGGGAAATCGATTGAATCGCCTTCACTCGTTAAGATGCTGATATTATTTGGCTTTCCGTCTTCATCCAACCTCAGCTCGCCAATTGCACTTTGGTTCACGAGTCGATAGAAATTGTGATTGCTTGGGGCGCGTTTAAAAATCTTCAAACGCTTACGTTTGGTAAACAAGTTCAATGGCGAGCGAGGACTATAAAGCAGGCGATCCATTGCATCACATGCGCTCAGTAGTTGCGCAGGAAATTGGTTCTTAATCCCACTACAAGTGATCTGATAGATGTTTGGACTATTACGGCGAAAACGCAACTTGATGTCATAGGCGAAAGAGTAGTGTACATCGCCAGAGAGAATCACGAAGTTAGTTGGCGTTTTGGTGTGGGTGAAAATACTGATCAAAGTATTCGCACTGCCCGGATGCGCCATCCAGTTTTCTGCGTCAATCAGTAATGGCTGACCCAAGCCCGTCATGATGCGTTGCAGCGTTTCAATAAACTTCACACCAAACATGGGCGCGGCAGAGACAATGATCACTTTGTCTTGGTGCATCAACTCTTGGTGGAATTCAATCAAGGCTTCCCAATCCATCAAGCCTGATGGTTTGTTCATACGAGACTCTGAACGCCAACGACGAGTACGTGTATCCAGTACCACCACTTTTGGTGAGGTGTGAATCGTGTAGTGCCAATCTTCAAAACGATAGAGGTACTTTATGAACTCGTCTTGAGATTCTGAAGTCAGCTCTTCAAAGTAACGGCGCGCATGCTCCACAAACGAGGCGTTGAATTTTTCTGGCGCGTTTCCCCAACCTTGGCATAACCAGTAAGCAATCAGGCTGTTACCGATGATGCGATGTGAGAAGAGGTTCTCATTGGCTGCTTTTTCCCATCCAACCGTTAGGTTCCAATCGTCGGTCACGTCATGGTCATCAAAGATCATGTAAGTAGGAACGTGAGCGAGCAAACGCTGGACTTTATCCAAGCCTTCGACAAACGCATCGATGTGGACTTTCTCATCACGCCAATGCTGCTGCCATTTCGGCTCTAACGCTTTTCCGCCCGTCGTAAATTCTCTTTCCAATAAACGTTCACGATTGACTAGCGTCCATGGTACTGGAGACCAAACGAGCAGGTACATCGCAAACAGTTCGGCAAAACTGATGAGATGATTTTCACATTCACGTGAACTGAAAATAGGGGTGCCACGATGGGGGAAGAACTTGCTCAGTAAGCTTCCGTCGTCCACGTAGTGGGGCAGAATGTTATCTCGGCCATAAAAGCAATCTGGGCTTTGATACAGTTCTTGCGTGTTTCTTATTGGTGCTTGAGCGAACTCTTCATCAGGTAAGCCCAATAACTCGACCAACTGTTCGATGGCGTCCAGCATTGGCCCCGCCACATGATCGGCATAGATTTGATCGCCGCTCATGATCAGCATATCTGGGCGGTCTTCTATCTGCTGGCTAGCAACTTTAGCGTCTGCTTGGACGAGTGTGTCCTTACTAAAATGATGTGGGTTACGACAAGAACCGTGCAATACATAATCAGCTTTCTCGCTGATCAAGAATTCTACACCTTGCTCTGTTTGCTTATCTTCGCCATAGATAAGATGGGGCATCAACTCGGTTAACAAACCGGATTGAGTATGGAGCTGATAACGCAGTGTACGGTGGGTAGGAAATTCGCCTTGCAGCGTCAGCATGCAAACCCAAGCACGTTTACCGACTTGTAATAGATGCTCTTTTGAAACAGGCTGAGAATAGTATTGTTCACCCGTGCCAGCATCGCTGATTTCAACCAAGCCTTCGAGAGGTTGCGTGGTCACCAACCAAATATTCACTTCCTTCGCGGTGACCTTTCTTAAAATCGGGCCGGCAACAATCAGGGGAAGAGAGGAAAGTTCATTGGTGTTGAGCGATGTTGGCAAAGTGGTTCCTTAGTATTTTGAATCAGTGTTCTGAATCTTCTTCGAGTATTTCGATAACTTGTGAGCTGCTAAGTTCATGTCCCATCAGAAACAAACCTAACATGGCGTCGGCTTTTGACGCACTGTCGCTATCTTCATCAAGGATTTGTTGTAGGCGAGTACGAATCAAGTCAATTTCATGCTCAACAAAACCACGGCCTTCTTCTTCGCCTTGGCCATCTTCTGGTGCATTATCGAAATGCATAAACAGCATATCACCATCAAGCGTGGTGCTCTCTAAACGCTCTGGTAGCCATTCTTCACCCATTACGATATCGGGATCGCTACCATCAGGCAAATTGTTGATAAGGGAGATGAGTTCAGATGCTTTCACGATAAACTGCGGATTTGGTCATTGGTTTTCTATTGTATCGACCAAACCGGAAAAAACTAAGCCCTTTCATCATCGAAACGTTTTAATTGCTTGCATTGTCATCATTTTGTTGTTGTGAGTAGACCGCCAAATATCGATAACTTTCACTTTAAATAAATTAGGAGATATAACTAATCAATCTTCAAAGGTGAAATCACGAATTCAATTATTGGTCCGATGAGTCGATTGATTTCATCAACAAATCTCAGCACTCTACGTCACCAATCGATAATGAGAATAATTATCGACAATTAATTTAACTGACGTATAAATAGAGTTCTGAAATGAAACGAATAATGACCTTACTTTGCTTAGCGCCTGTATTTGGTGTGAGTGCTGCTGATAACAAGATTGAATCTTTCATGAATGCTTTTCATGAGAATCCTTCAAAAGTAATGAACGAGTTACCTCAGAAAGTAGGCGACACGTCTCCCATCATTGTTGAAGAATCGGAATCCATTCGAGCATCCGTGCGTGATATCATTATGGAGAGAGCGACATCAGAATCTCATCACTCATTTTCTGCAAATCTTAATAATGACAACCCGGCGCGTTTGGTGGATGTGGGTACTGGCTTGATTCGCAATCTCGATGAGCTTCACCGTCAAATACCGAATTCAAAGCGACTTGAAGTACAACCTTGGTCCGACACCTACTGGCCTCTGTATTCTGGTGCTGCTGCTTGGCGTTATGGCGACAGGGAACTCAGTGCGAGCAATTGGCAAGAGTATTTTGACTTTTCGCACATTCAAAAACCGGTAGTCTCGGTTCAAGGACAGGATCGAGAGGATTTATCTCCGGCAGAAAAATACGATTTGCTGGTGGGGGATACTCAATTTACGCTATCAAAACGTTCGTGGGACTCTGGCAAAGGGTACTACGAATCGAATGGCAGTGTAGAACGCTGGATGGGACTGTGCCATGGATGGGCTGCTGCGGCTTATATGCTTCCTCGACCAACGCAATCCGTCACTGTGCCAGATGCCAATGGGGAGCCTTTAAAGTTTTACCCTTCTGATATCAAAGCACTTGGAACTTTATTGTGGGCAGAAGCGCCGTTTGAAACTCGTTTTATTGGTGGGCGATGTAACATAAAGAACCCAGCAAAAGATGAAAATGGGCGAGTGATTGAACCGGATTGTAATGACACCAACCCAGCCAGTTGGCACTTAGCGGTGCTAAACCAGTTGGGGTTATCTGGCCGTAGCTTGATCATGGATGCTACTTACGATTATCAAGTTTGGAACCAGCCTGTTTTAGGCTACAACTTGCAATATTTTAATCCACAAACGTACCGCTCGGCCTCCGACCCTGCAGATGTCATGATCAGCTTGGAATCTTACGACAAAGATCGTTTCTCTGCATATCGTTCACGTCGCGCAGCTTCCATTGTTGGTGTTCAAATGCAAGTCGAATACATGGTTGAAACGAATCCTACGCATCGCTCGACTGACATGCCCCGTTATGATGGCGTATCACGAGTGACGTATTACTACGACCTTGAAATCGATGCAAATGGACAAGTAATTGGAGGGGAGTGGTATCAAAATCGTCACCCAGATTTTCTTTGGACGCCAACACCTGCAGCGATGGCGAAATCCTATTATGACGGAAATGGCGAATGGGATATGTCTTTACCGATTCCGCAGAGTTGGCAGTACCAAGCACCACGTGCTTCTCGCTACACACAACCAATGACGGCAGTCGTCGAAGCTCTGTTTACCGCTTCGTCAGGTAAGCAGGATGACCAAGATGGATGGAAAAAAATAAAAACCAACACGGAGAGTGGCTCGCAGTGTCTTGATGTGGAGTACCGCGCATCAGGTGAGGGCTCAAGAGTATTTGGTTGGCGTTGTCATAATGGGGATAACCAAGAGTGGAAGTTAACTTCTGCAGGGAAGCTCATGAGTCGAAGCAACTCAGAATTGTGCCTCGATCAGCAAGGTATCGAGATTACTCTTGAGGAGTGTGGGGATGTTCCTACCCAACAATGGCGATGGGAAAATGGGCAGATAAAGAACCGCCTTGATAATTCGTTGAAGTGGAATGACCGCACTTGGCTAGTTGAAGCCGATGTACAAGGCAGTGAGTGGTACTTGGAATAGTTGAGATAAATACAGAGCCCGCTATCGTAGCAGGCTCTCTTTATCATTGCTTAATAGTCGTTACAGCTGCCTTCAAATGTCCAGAACCAGTAGTTCTGATAAGGGTCTGCTCCCCAGTTATCTTGTGTCGCAACAAAGCGGTTGCCCCAATACTTCACTGAAGAACCGGCAGGGTAGTAATTGTAAGGTGACCACTCTTGCAGAGATGCGCACTGGTCTTGTGGTTCTGGGTTTGGCTGTGGCGTTCCGTATGCCTCACTGACGGCAAGGTAGGCGTCAGAAGCGCTCTGCGTATTTGTTACAGTGACATAAATGTCTGAACCTTGAATACCACCAAAACCACACGCTTCTTCATTACCCATATTGGTCGATGAGCAGTCGTAATCTGAAGGTGTTGCTGGGCGATCAATCGCTACATAAAGTTCCACATTACCAAAGCCATTGTAAGTTTGTACCCAAACATCATCGCTAGAGGTTCGACGCAGAACGAACTGTTGCTCGTGTGCCGTGTTTCTTTGGATCGCGACAGGCATGTTGAGCGAAAGCTCGGTCATGCCAGTATCCGGTCTAGGGTTTGGATTAGGTTGACCGCTTTCACAGTTCATCACCTGAACACCCACTTGAGAGAACGCAGACGTGACAGCGGAGCTTTCATATCCCAGCTTTTGCGCTGCCTTACATACGCCTTCTGCACCTTGCTGGAAGGTTGAGTTTGGCGTCCAGTACAACTGGTTCGCCGTTGCGTAAGCCATGAATGCTTTTTTGATGCTCCAGCCTGAGCTTGTCGCTAGGTGGTAAAAGGCTTTGTTGAAAATGCCTGAGCTGTGGTGCACATCGATGCCATTGTAGTATTGGTTTATATGGTCGATCGAGGAACCGTCATGGCTTGGGTTGATGAAGTAACGCATAGCGGGCGAGTACTTCATCACGTGTTCGCCCATCTTCCAGTTGAAGCTACCATGCACGTATTGGCTAAGTGCAGCAGCAGCGACGTCAGAAAATGATTCGTTCATTCCGCCAGACATGCCGCGATATTCCAACCCTGAGTTTTGCTCGGTGAAACCGTGGCTGACTTCATGTGCGATAACATCCCAAGTCGCAAGAGGGTACATAGAGCTGTTGCCATCACCAAAGGTCATCTGACGGCCATCCCAAAACGCGTTGCCATAGTTTGAGCCGTAGTGAACGCGCATGGTGAGTTTTTGTTGAATAGGACGTGCGCCAAGCCACTCACGGTACATGTCAAATACACGTTGGCCGAAGTAGTGTGCGTCGTTCATTGGCGCGTACGCTCCATTGATTTCTCGGTAGTTATTCACGTTGCAGTTGAAGCGATGAACTTGACCACCCCATTGTTGGTTGTTCATGTTGATCGTTTCGACATTATCACTGTTCATCTGACAGTATTGGTCAACTTGGAATCCACCAAACTTTGTATTTGGACCAAAGTAATAACGGCCACTTTTTTGGTTGCCGCCTGGGCCTTCTGCTTCAAGAAATGCAAGACCTTCCCATTGGTCCATGATCTCTCCTGATTTTGCATCGACCAGCGTGATAGGACGAGAGGGACGTAGATTGACAATTTTCACCGCATCGACTTTGTAGATAAGGTGCGCGGTATTTTGTTCGTCTAGCCAAACCATTAGTTCCGCACGAGCATCATTCTCTGTCGACTCGTTAGATGCAAAACCTTGCTGAGTGCCCATTGCGATTTCAATCGCTTGGTTTGCGCTGATCATTGGCAGCGTCGAGTCTAAGTCGTTGTCGATTCCAACCACCACATTACCGTCAATCGATTGAGCAAAGCCTTTTGCGGAAAGATCTGTGACGACAGAGTGACCATATACAGGTACGCCGTAATGCAATTGTTGCTTACGAACTAACGTTTGTTGACCTATTTCTACTCGGTTGATGTTCTGATAACTCAGTTCGGTACTTGCTGGCATATAGGATGATTCACCAGCAATATTGAGTGCTTCAGAGAGGTCAGTTTGAGAGTGTTCCACAATTTGTGCTGCCTGCGAGGCGAACGCGAAAGGGACAAGCGATAATAAAGTGACGTTTCGCATAATTAACCTTTGATTATGATTGTGTATTTTCTTATGTGTATGTATTCATAGCAAAAATGCGATTGCAGATTAAAGATAAAATCCAGAAATGCGTAAGTGCAATTGGTTGAATATTTGAGGTTAATTCAAAACAAATTTATAAATCGCCTAAAATATGGGCGGTTATAACGAGGTTAAGTAGTCCTGTAGGAATTTTTAACCGATAGACGAATAAAGTCAGATATACTCTTTGTGATTGAATACTGTCTCTAATTACAGCGACATAGGAGAGTTATGAAACACCTACTAGGAACATCGCTAGCCTGCTCAGGCTTATTGCTAAACGGAGCCGCATTTGCTGAGTCGAAGCATGCTGAACAAGAGTGGGGCATTGCTGCGATGTACCGGACTGCTGCGATTCCTTTTTATACTGCTGACGATGACTCGACGGTAAGCACGTTTGTGCCAATGATGTTCTTTGAGAATGAGCACCTTTACATTGATGGCCTTGAAGGTGGTGTGTTCTTATATGATGAGGACGACTCAGATTGGCGTGCAAGTGCGATCATGCGCTTGCGCTTTGTTGACATACCTAAATCGGTTCAAAACGCTTTTGAGGGCGATCGTGTCGACTTCGGTGGCCAAATTCGTTACAACTTTGACGAGAACTGGCGCGCCGAATTCGAAGTGATGACGGATGACGAATTCCAATTTCATTCCAACTACCGTATCGCGGCTAACTATGAGTTAGGCGACTGGGAGTTGGAACCTTCTTTTACCATTCGTTATAAAGATGCCGATTTCAACAGTACTTATTACTCGTTTGATGAAGTAACGGGCGAGAAAATTGGTGCAGGTATTGATGCGAACTTAGGCATTAAAGCCCGATACCACGTCATTTCTAATTTGTACCTACTCGGCGAAACGAGCATTACTCGTCTAGACAGCGAAGCGTACAACAGCCAAATTGTTGAAGACCGCTATCAGGGTGAAGTATTCGTTGGCTTTGGTTTTTTCAATGACAAAGGGAAGGCTCGTAAATCAGAGTTGAGCAACCGTCCGTATCTGCGTGTTGCACACGGCTGGGCAACGCCTTCCAATATTGGCGATATTTTCAAATTTAATGCCGAGAAGGACGAGTATAACAACCAGCTCACCTCATTATTCTACGGACACCCATTGACGGATGAAATCTTCGGTTTCCCAATTGATATCTATCTAACACCAGGTTTGGTTCATCATTGGTCATCTGAAGTTCAATCGTCCAGTACTGAGTATGTAATGGCGATTAAGGCTTACTACACCTTTGATTGGCCGACCAAATGGCGTTTCGGTGTCGCAGAGGGTATGTCTTACATCGATAACATCACTTACATCGAAGGTACTGAGATGGAAGAGAAAGGTTACACCGCAAGTAATTTGCTGAACTATCTAGACTTCTCATTTGATGTAAATGTAGGTGATCTGTTTAACCAGAAAGATTGGGAAAACATGTGGGTTGGTTATTCGTTGCATCACCGTAGTGCTATCTTCGAGAGTGCTTCTCAGTTTGGTCGCATCAAAGGCGGCAGTAACTACAATGCCATCTACCTCCAGTATGATTTTTAAGCTTAGCTAAAAACAAATACGAATAAGCCTCATCTTGACATGAGGCTTATTTATTTCCTGTCAATTGGTAATTATTCTTATTTCCATTCTTCTGTATTCGTATTTATTATCCATTCAATTTAAAAACCATTCTAATATTTAATTGAATTGACACCTCTCTGACCTATTAATATTTCATTCATATAAAACGTTGAAATGAAATATAAGATTGCATTGAGTATTTTTTAATAATTGACTGTGGTCAAGATTATCACCCCTTAAATCTACAAGGATATTAATAGTGGCGGGTGGCCATGCCTTAGTTGCTCAAGGCTTGTGCTGTCTAGCTTAATTGATGGTTTTGTAGAAATGTTGCTTTGATTTGCCTTGTGTATTAATTAAAGCGAAATTAGATATTTTCAATGAATGCCTATTTTGAAAATACAATCTCTATGTCTTTTATTTCTAACGAGTGTTCTTTCCCCACTTAAAGCCATTAATTAAGCGCCACGACCAAATTCAAAAACGTAATTTAGGAAAAAACCATGAGTCAAAATGGTAAGTTTAATATTACTCGGCGTGATGCTTTAAAGGGTGGTTCTGCACTTGGCGCTTTGGCGTTAGCAGGAAACGCGCTTTCTCTCCCGTTTGCAACTAAAGCGGTTGCCAAAGAAACACCAGCAAAACCAAACGAAAAAATTGTCTGGTCGGCATGTACCGTAAACTGTGGTTCTCGTTGCCCGCTTCGTATGCACGTGGTCGACGGTGAAATCAAATGGGTAGAAACCGATAACACGGGTGATGATGTTTACAACCATAATCACCAAGTTCGCGCTTGTTTGCGTGGTCGCTCTATGCGTCGCCGTGTTTACTCGCCAGACCGTTTGAAATACCCACTTCTTCGCGTTGGTAAGCGTGGTGAAGGTAAGTTCAAACGCATCACTTGGGATGAAGCCTTTGACCTCATTGGTGATAACCTAAAACGCATTATTAAAGACCACGGTAACGATGCGGTGTACCTAAACTACGGTACAGGTACGCTTGGTGGCACAGTAACTAAGAGTTGGGATCCGAGCGCGACATTGGTTGCTCGTATGATGAACCTTTGTGGAGGTTACCTAAATCACTACGGTGACTACTCTGCAGCAAACATCGAATGTATGTCGGAGTACTTCTACGGTTCGTTCGTTGATAACAACTCGATTGACGATGTTCAAAATGCAGATCTATGTCTGATGTTTGGTAACAACCCAGCAGAAACCCGTATGTCGGGTGGTGGTCAGGTTCACAACTACGTGGATGCGAAAAACATCAGTCACACTCGCACGATTTGCATCGACCCTCGTTACACCGATACTGCAGCTGGCCGTGAAGACCAGTGGATTCCTATCAAGCATGGTACTGATGCAGCTTTAATTGCAGCCATTGCTCACGTATTGATTACGGAAGACAAAGTCGATCAAGACTTCCTTGATCGTTACTGTGTGGGTTACGACCGTAAAACGCTTCCTGCATCAGCGCCAGAAAACGGCAGCTACAAAGATTACATTATGGGTACTGGCCCAGATGGTATCGAGAAAACCCCAGAGTGGGCACAGCCTATCACGGGCATTCCAGCGGATGTGATTTTGAAACTTGCACGTGAAGTTGGCGATGCTAAACGAATTTACATTACCCAAGGTTGGGGCTTACAACGCTCAGCAAATGGTGAGCAAGCGTGTAAAGCGGTAATGATGTTGTCATTGTTACGCGGTCAAGTTGGCTTACAAGGTGGTGGTACTGGTGCTCGTGAGGGTAACCACTCATACCCATTCCAACGCTTCCCGAAAGTACCAAACCCGATCAGTGCTTCTATCCCAATGTTCCTTTGGACAGACGCGATTTACCGCGGTACGGAAATGACAGATTTGACCGACGGCATTAAAGGCGTTCAGAAGCTACAAAATAACATCAAGTTTATCTGGAACTACGCGGGTAACTGTCTGATTAACCAACACTCAGACATCAACCGCACACACGAAATTCTTCAAGATGAAAAAGCGTGTGAAATGATTGTGGTGATCGACAACCACATGACGTCTTCTGCGAAGTATGCCGATATCGTATTACCAGACTGTACAACGTCAGAGCAATCGGATTTCTGTATGGATGGTGCAGCTGCATCAATGCCTTACTTCATCTTTGCAAGCCAAGCGATTAAACCTCGTTTCGAATGCAAACCTATCTACGACATCATGTCTGGTGTGGCGAAGCGCATGGGCGTGTTTGATGAGTTTACTGAAGGTCGCACTCAAGAAGAGTGGCTGCAATGGATGTACGTTCAGACCGTTAAACAAAACAACGATCCAAACCTGCCTTCTTACGATGAGATGAGAAAGCAGGGTATCTATAAGAAGCAATTCGACCGTCCACACGTGGCGTATGAAGACTTCCGCCGTGACCCAGAAGCGAACCCATTACCATCACCATCGGGCAAGATTGAAATCTACTCAGAGACGTTAGCGAAGATCAACGAAGAATGGGAATTGGACGAAGATGAATCAATCAAGCCATTACCAGAATACGTTTCGACGTTTAATGGCTGGGATTCTCCTGATCGTAAAGAGTACCCACTTCAGTTAACGGGTTTCCACTACAAAGCTCGTGCGCACTCTACGTACGGCAACGTCGACATCCTAAAAGCAGCCGCACCACAGGAACTTTGGATCAACCCAATTGATGCAGCGTCACGCAACATCGATAACGGTGACTTGGTTAGCGTGCGTAGCAAGTTCGGTGAAATGAACGTTCGCGTAAAAGTAACCCCACGCATCATGCCACACATCGTTGGTTTGGGTGAGGGCGCATGGTACTCACCAAATGGTAAAGGTGTTGACCAAGCGGGTTCAATCAACGTACTGACGACACAACGTCCAAGCCCGTTGGCAAAATCAAACCCGAGCCATACCAACCTCGTTGAAGTGACGCTAATTAAGAAAATGGGGGCTAAATAATGAGCACAGCGAAGCAGTATGGCTTTTACATTGATTCAAGCAAATGTACTGGCTGCAAAACATGTCAGCTCTCTTGTAAAGACAACAAAGACCTGGGTATTGACCGCAACTTTCGTCGTGTTTACGAATACGTAGGCGGCAACTGGACGGAAGAAAACGGCGCGTTCCGTCAAAACGTGTTCGCGTACTACCTATCGATCTCTTGTAACCACTGTACTAACCCAGCGTGTACCAAGGTTTGTCCATCAGGTGCAATGCACAAGCGTGAAGAAGACGGCTTTGTTGTTGTCGATGAAAGCGTGTGTATCGGCTGTAAATCTTGTCACATGGCATGCCCATACGGCGCACCTCAATACAGCGAAGAAAAAGGTCACATGACTAAGTGTGATGGCTGTTACGAACGTGTCGCAGAAGGCTTAATGCCAGTGTGTGTTGATAGCTGTCCATTGCGTGCGATTGAGTTTGGTCCAATTGATGAGCTACGCGCGAAATACGGTTCAAACGCGGATGTGGCACCACTGCCAGATTCTCGCATTACGAGCCCGAACCTGATCGTGAAGCTAAATCCAAATGGTCGTCCAACCAATGACCGCACTGGTTTCCTACAGAATCCAAGAGAGGTGAAATAATGTTATACGAAGCACCATTAGTTGCCTTTACGGTTCTTGCTCAAACAGCGGTTGGCGCGCACTTAACGGTTAACGCGTTCGAGAAATTCGGTAAGCCACCACGCGTGACAGAACCTCGTATGAACATCGCTCGTTTTGCTATTTTGGTTGTGATGGGGTTGGGTTTCTTGTTCTCAACCACTCACTTGGGTAGCCCACTTCGTGCCTTCAACGCATTAAACCGTGTTGGTAGTGCGGCGCTATCTAACGAGATCTTAACGGGTGCAAGCTTTCTGTCTCTAGCGGGTTTGTACTGGTTGTTAACGATTCTAAAAATCGGCAGCGAAGGCATGCGTAAAATCGTGAACTGGTTGTCTATCGCGGTCGGCGTGATTTTCATGTTCGCGATGGCAAATGTTTACCAAATCGAAACGGTTCCAGCATGGTACTCACCAATGACAACGGTTGCGTTTTGGTTCACGGTCGTGACTTCGGGTCTGATGTTCGGCTACACGCTGATCAACGTATTGGACGTGACGGCTGAGAAAACCAATCGTCGCCTAATGTGGGCTGGTGTAAGTCTGATTGCGCTGAACTTAGCATTCTCAGTAATGCAGACGATTTACTTCGCAGGTATCTCAACGGCGATTCACAGTGGCTTGGATCAAATCACCATGCTGTCTGGCTATGTTGCCGGTCACGTGTTGTTGCTTGTGGTTGCTGCTGCTCTTTGGGTATTCGCTGAGTTGTTTACCGCAGAAGGTCGTCAGAAGAACTTGCTAGTTATCGTGGCATTCGTTGCCTTGTTCGTTGCAGAGATTCTAGGTCGCAATGTGTTCTACGGCATGCACTTTACATCTGGTTTGTACTAATAACCGTTATTTGTGCTGATAACCATTAATGGAGTGGGGCGAGTGTTCGTCCCATCTCTTTTCCGTTTTACTTAATCGAAGAATAAAAACACCAGTCATCAAAGGTACTTCATGCAAATTTCTCAACTTGAACCACAAGATACCAGCATCGTTCTTAAGCTGTTTGGTGCACTGTTTTACTACCAACCAAAAGATTACCCAGCGGCAAATCTCGATACGTTGTTGAGCAATACTGATACGCCAATCGAAGCGCTTAATGACATGCTGCGCAGCTTTCAAAGCGAGAGTGAAGAGGCATTGCAAATGGAGCACGATCGTATGTTTGCCGGTATTGGTGAGATGCCAGCGCCACCTTGGGGTTCGGCTTATCTAGATAAAGAAGCAGTGTTGTTTGGCGAATCAACCATTGAATATCGTTACTTCTTGCAGCGTTGTGGTTTTGCTTTGGAATCTGACCAACGTGAGCCAGAAGACCAGATCGGCTTGATGCTGATGGTGTTAGGCATGTTGATTGAAACTGATCAACAAAAACTGGCGGCTGAAATGTTGCGCGAGCACTTGATGACGTGGTTTGGTTTTTTCAACAAGCGCTTCAAAAAAGCGGTGACTCTTGCGCCTTACTCAAAACTGTCGAACCTTACTGAAGAACTACTTCAATCTTTGAGTGAGCAATACCAAGTCGTTGTGTCAGTAAAGAGAGATTACTCGGATGCGCCAGTCTGAATCGGTTGATCTAAGCAAGCGACGTCTGTTTTCGTTCCGTCGCGCGCCAGTGGAACAAGCTCAAGAGCCTCGTGTTCAAGCGAGACCGCCGTATGCGGTGGAAGAGTCTATGTTCACTCGGCTTTGTGATGGATGTGGTAAGTGCGCTTCTGCATGTCCAAGCCAAATCATTGAAATGGTTGATGGCGTTGCCGCGTTAGACATCAGTTACTCGGCATGTGATTTATGCGGTGCGTGCAAGTCGGCATGCCCTACATTGGCACTTTCTAACCAAACAGAGTCTACAGGCTTGATAGCAACTATCTCGAACAGCTGCGAAAACTTATACGGTTATTGCGGTAGTTGCGAGGACAGTTGCCCTTATGATGCTTTGCAATGGCAAGATGATGTCAAACCTAAAATTGACGCTGCCAAATGCAAAGGTTGCGGACAATGCGCGCAAAGCTGCTACAACAGCATGATCAGCTTTGACTTAAAACGATAAAAAAGGGATTGGCGCGTACCAATCCCTTTTTGTTTGTATTCAATTCTATTTAATCTTACGCCAAGGTTGCCAATTGGCTTTGCGCGTCTGAAATGCCTTTCGCTGCTGCGTCATCACCCATGTTTAGCGCTTCTGCGTAAACAAACTCCACATCCGTGATACCAACAAAGCCCAATACTGTGCGTAGGTATGGTGTCATGCTGTCGGTTGGTGAGTCTTTATGAAGACCGCCACGTGTGGTGACTACAATTGCTTTCTTCCCTTCAATCAGACCTTGAACGCCGTTTTCTGTGTATTTGAATGTCACGCCTGCACGAGCAATCAAATCAATCCAGTTTTTAAGCTGAGTTGGAATCGTAAAGTTGTACATTGGTGCTGCGATAACCAAAGTATCTGCTGCTTTGATTTCTTCAATTAAGGTATCAGATAGGTCAACCACCGTTTGTTGCTCTTGTGAAAGATCTTCTGTTGCACGTAGTGCTGTCGCAACTGAAAAGTCTAACACTGGCAGTGGATTTGCAGCTAAGTCACGAACAGTTAGCTTATCTTGGTCTACATTTTTGATGAAGTCTTCAACCAGTTTGTTTGATTGAGAGTAATCGCCAAGGATGCTTGATTTAAGAGCTAGTACACGAGACATATGGATTTCCTTTAATAAGTGCTTTCGGCTATGTGGTGCATTATAGGTAATGCTCAGCGACTCAAAACCCGATGGATTTTCTTAAGTTGTTCGAAAAAATTGAATGATTACTGGATGCTGCTTTCCGTTATCTTGTTCTAGCCCATATGTGCTACAATCCGCGCAGTTTTATGTAATGAAAAGAATAGGAAACGCTTTGACTTCGTCACAGCCCCCAAAAAAGAATCCCGCTGAAGAGCAAGCGACACCGTCAAATGGTGCGCAAAATGCCAAAGCGAAGCAGGCTAATGCATCTCAAGTACAAGCTTCTCAGAATGCTACGCCTCAGGCTCAAGTAAATAACGCGGCGTCACTACGCAAGGCACTTAACCAGTGCATGATGCGTGACCGCTTCCGCTTGAGTAAACGAATCTCTGGTGCAAGCAAAATCAAAAAAGACGCAGCGCGTAACGCTGTGTTTGATGAAATCGCATTAGACATCGCCAAATCCATGATGGTTGTGGAGCAACGCAGTAGCTACAAACCAACGATTGAATACCCTGAAATCCTGCCAGTCAGCCAAAAACGCGACGACATTGCGAAAGCGATCGAAGAAAACCAAGTGGTAATCGTTGCGGGTGAAACAGGTTCAGGTAAAACCACTCAGCTACCAAAAATCTGTGCTGAGCTTGGTCGCGGTAAATTCGGTCTGATTGGTCATACTCAGCCTCGTCGTCTTGCGGCGCGTTCGGTTGCGAACCGTATCGCCGAAGAGATGGAAACCAAGCTTGGTGAGTTTGTTGGTTACAAGGTTCGATTTAACGATCAGATCTCTGAAAATACCCAAATCAAATTGATGACGGACGGTATCTTGCTGGCTGAAATTCAGCATGACCGTTTCTTGAATCAATATGACACCATCATTATCGATGAAGCGCACGAGCGCAGTCTTAACATCGATTTCATCTTGGGTTACTTGAAAGAGTTGCTGCCACGTCGTCCTGATCTGAAAGTGATCATCACGTCGGCAACCATCGACCCTGAGCGTTTTTCAAAACACTTCAACAATGCACCAATCATTGAGGTGTCAGGTCGTACTTACCCAGTAGAGACGCGTTACCGTCCACTAAGTGGTGATGACGATAATGATCGTGACCAACTTGAAGGTATCTTCGAAGCGGTAGACGAACTGTGCGATGAAGGCTTAGGTGACATCCTGATCTTCATGAACGGTGAGCGTGAAATCCGTGATACCGCTGACGCACTGTCTAAACGTAATCTGAAGAGCACGGAAATTGTGCCGCTTTACGCGCGTTTGTCGGCGGGTGAACAGAACAAGATTTTCCAACCTCATGCTGGTCGCCGCATTGTACTGGCAACCAACGTAGCGGAAACGTCGTTGACGGTTCCGGGCATCAAGTACGTTATCGACCCAGGTACGGCGCGTATTAGCCGATACAGTTACCGTACTAAGGTTCAGCGCCTTCCAATCGAGCCAGTTTCTCAGGCGAGTGCGAACCAGCGTAAAGGTCGTTGTGGTCGTGTGGAAGAGGGTATCTGTATCCGTCTGTACTCAGAGGAAGATTTTGAGTCACGCCCGGAGTTTACTGATCCTGAGATCCTGCGTACCAACCTAGCGTCGGTTATCTTGCAGATGACGGCACTTGGTTTGGGCGATATTCAAGCCTTCCCATTTGTGGAAGCGCCAGACAAACGTAACATCCAAGACGGTGTTCGTTTGCTGGAAGAGCTTGGTGCGATTAACGCAGAAGCAAAACCGTCCGATTCTCAAGGTAACAAGAAACGCCTGACCAGTATTGGCCGTCAACTTGCCCGCCTTCCAATCGATCCACGTTTAGCGCGTATGGTATTGGAAGCTCCAAAACAAGGCGCGCTGAAAGAAGTCATGGTTATCGCAGCGGCATTGTCGATTCAAGACCCGCGCGAGCGTCCAAGTGACAAGCAGCAATCATCAGATGACAAACACAAACGCTTCTTCCATGAAGAATCAGACTTCTTGACGTTGGTGAACTTGTGGGACTACATCCAGAAGCAGCAAAAAGCGCTGACGGGCAACCAATTCCGCAAACAGTGTAAGCAAGATTACTTGAACTACTTGCGCGTTCGTGAGTGGCAAGATGTGTACTTCCAAATTCACCAGTCGATGCGTGAAATGGAATTCAAACTGAATGATGAGCCTGCGTCTTACCATGGCGTACACAGCTCAATCCTTGTCGGTTTGTTATCGCACATCGGTATGAAAGACCAAGAGAAGAATGAGTACCAAGGCGCGCGTAACGCTCGTTTCCATATCTTCCCTGCATCAGGTCTATTCAAGAAACAGCCCAAGTGGATCATGTCTGCTGAATTGGTGGAAACCTCTAAACTTTGGGGGCGCATCATCGCTAAGATTCAGCCTGAGTGGATTGAACCGTTAGCGAAGCACCTAATTAAGCGCAGCTACAGCGAGCCGCATTGGTCGAAGAAACGCGCAGCAGTCTTGGCACACGAAAAAGTGATGCTTTACGGGGTACCGATTGTTCCTAACCGTTTGGTGAACTACGGAAGTATCGATCCAACGGTGAGCCGTGAGATCTTTATCCGTAGCGCATTGGTAGAAGGCGAATGGGATACCAAACACGCGTTCTTTAAGCAAAACCGCAAACTTCTGCAAGAGGTGGAAGAGCTTGAGCATAAATCTCGTCGCCGCGATATTTTGGTGGACGATGATGAGTTGTTTGATTTCTATGACCAACGTGTGGGTACGGAAGTCGTTTCTGGTAAGCACTTCGATACATGGTGGAAGAAGGCATCGAAAGACAACAAAGAGCTGCTGAACTTCGAGAAAGAGATGCTGTTCAAAGGCGATGCTAGCCACGTAACCGATTTGGATTACCCGAACTTCTGGCACCAAAACAACCTAAAACTTAAGCTGAGCTACCAGTTTGAACCGGGCGAAGACAGCGATGGTGTGACGGTACACTTACCGCTGCCGATCCTTAACCAAGTTGAGCCTGCGGGCTTTGACTGGCAGATCCCTGGTCTGCGCCATGAGCTTGTGGTGAGCTTGATTAAATCGCTGCCGAAGACGATTCGTAAAAACTTTGTTCCTGCACCAAACTATGCTGATGCTTTCTTAGCTCGCTCGACGCCAATGGAAGCACCTTTATTAGATTCGCTTGAAAAAGAGCTTCGTCGAATGACTGGTGTGGAAGTTCTGCGCGAAGATTGGAATATGGAGCAAATTCCTGAGCACTTGAAGGTGACTTTCCGCGCGGTTGACCATAGAAATCGCAAGTTGAAGGAAAATAGCGACCTTCATGCGTTGAAAGAAAGCCTGAAAGACAAAGTTCAAGAAACGCTGTCTAAAGTCGCCGATGATGACATTGAGCAGCAAGGCTTACATACTTGGAGCTTTGGTGAACTGCCTAAGGTATATCAACAAAAACGCGGTGGTTACGACGTTAAAGCGTACCCGGCGATTGTGGATTCCAAAGACAGTGTAGAAATCAAACTGTACGAGACGGAATACGAACAGGTGACGGCTATGCAAGCGGGTCAGCGTCGTCTGATCTTGTTAAACGTGCCGTCGCCAATCAAATATCTGCACTCCAACTTACCGAACAAATCGAAGTTGGGTCTGTACTTTAACCCTTACGGTAAAGTGCTGGATCTGATTGATGACTGTATCGCGTGTGGTGTCGATAAGCTTATCGAAGAGCAGGGCGGTTTGGTTTGGGAGCCTGAGAAGTTTGATGCGCTGAAAGAACACGTTCGTGCAGAGCTGGGTGACACAGTTGTGGATATTGCACAACAAGTCGAAACCATTCTGACGACGGCTTTCAATATCAACAAAAAGTTGAAAGGCAAAGTGGATTTCACCATGGCATTTGCGTTATCTGATATTAAAGCGCAAGTGGAAGGTTTGATTTTCAAAGGCTTCGCAACAGAGTGTGGTTGGAAGCGTCTTCCGGACATTCTGCGTTACATGCGTGCGATTGAACGTCGTATGGAGAAGCTACCGATCGATCCAAACAAAGACCGTTTACACATGTTGAGAATCGAGTCAGTGGCGAGTGATTACAAAGAACTACTTAATAAGATTCCGAAAGGCATGGTGATTCCAGAAAACGTGAAAGAAGTGCGTTGGATGATCGAAGAGCTTCGAGTAAGCCTTTTTGCTCAACAATTAGGCACTCCGTATCCGGTTTCTGATAAACGAGTCAAAAATGCGATTGATGCTTGCTAAACGCTAAGTACAATAGCGGCAGTTTTTCTTGTGAGGTTCATCGACTTATCAATGGTTTGTCCAGTTTAGGTCGCTGTTGGTATAGTATTTGCTAAGAATTGTTCACAAGTTATTTTAAGTCACAAGGGAGGCAATGATTCGCCTCCCTTGTGTTTGCAGTACCAACCTCTGCGACGGTGCAGGAGTGGGTAATTATAAAGAGTAAAGGTTGATGATGAAGAAAACTCTATTGGCAGTGGCACTTCTAAGTGCTTCTTCTGCAGCAATGGCAGATTCATGGATTTATGGTGGTGCTTCTGTAGGTCAGTCTGACTTCAAAGGCGAGACTGACACTTCATACTCTGTACACGTAGGTACAGGTATTCTGCCTATCATCGGTATCGAAGCGGGTGTTACTCAGCACGGTGAATTCAAGATCGCAGGTCACGAAACTAAGCTGACTTCTTACTACGCAGCGCTTAAGCCAAGCATCGACTTCGGTCCACTGCACGTTTACGCGAAAGGTGGTATCCACCAGTGGGATAAGAAAGTGTCTGGCGGTAAAGACGATGATGATGTGGATCTAATGTACGGTGTAGGCGCTGAATACTTCATTTTCGGTCCAATGTCTGTTGGCGCAAGCTACATGAACTACACAGCAGGTAAAGACGACATCGGTACGTTCTCTCTAAACGCGACGTTGCACTTCCTATAATCGTCGAACATTTCGAAGATTTATTTGATAAACACCGGCAACGCGCCGGTGTTTTTTTGTCTGTAAATCACACAAATCAATATTGAGCATAAATTATTCATTTCTCGGTCTTAAAACCATCAAACTTTCGCATATAGTATTTAGCTAGCTACATAAGGAACGCGATGCAGTTCGCGTGATGTTCCGTTCAGGAATCGAACAGGAAAGGTATAACTATGAAAACAAAACTCTCGTTATTGGCTTTGGCGCTATGCTCAACATCAGCACTTGCTGACTCTTGGCTATATGCTGGTGGTCAAATTGGTCAATCAGACATAGACAGTGAAAACGACACGACCTACGGCATTCATGTAGGGACGGGGATCTTGCCACTGATCGGCATTGAAGTAGGTTATTTTAATCACGGCCAAGTTGACTTGAATTTAGGCGGTAATCGAGGCGATGTGGACTTCTCGTCATTTTATCTAGCAGCTAAACCAAGTATCGATTTTGGTCCTCTGCACGTTTACGCGAAGGGTGGTATCAACGCATTTAACGTCGAATACAATGGTAACCTTAGCAACTTGGACAAAGACGATGGTGTCTCTTACATGTATGGTGTTGGCGCGGAATACTTCTTGTTAGACAACATTTCTGTCGGTGCCAGTTATCAAGCCTTTGGGGTGGATATTGATGGAGACAGTGATACAGTAAGCAGCATCACGGGTAACTTGACGTTCCACTTCTTATAGAAAGAAATTGAGCAATCAATAGATAATAAAAGAAGCGCGCCGTTCTTTTGGATAAAGTGACGGCGCGCTTTTTCATTAATCCTGAATTGGATTCGGTCTACATTGAATATTCGTGAGAGGGACAAATTTATCGTCCTTCTCGTAGTAAACCCCGCAATCTTCTCCGCGTAACTGTAGGGTATATTGATCGGGCAACTCAGTTTCTGCTCCGTTTAATGGCATGTTGTGCTTTTCCATTAATTGCCCCGACACGATCAATAAGTGTGAGTTCGTCTCAAAGGTATTCGATGCGATCTTCGTCGGTGCTTGTGTTCCTTGAATCGTGTTAATTGCACTTTGGATTTCGCTCACGGTATCTGCGGAGGTTTTAATACTTAACGCATTAACTGCATCACTGTTGCTTGATGTTGAACACCCCATCAGTACAAGGCTAAGTCCAGCTCCAGTGAGTAAGGTCATTGTTTTAGTTAATTTTGACATGAATCGCCTCTTGTCGAAGTGGGTCAATTTCTTGAGTCAGTGGAGTGCCACCTAGTCTCGGCATTGCTTGATATGAGCGAGCCATTGCAGGTGCTGGAGGACAAGTTCCCCCCGTTGTCATGTAGTTTAGCGCTGCAGACAGCATACCTTCGGATGGATCACCCAATGGTTTGGTTAAGTCATCTGCCACTACACAACCTTCCACTTTGTCATCTATACCAATGTTAGACGATACAATGTTTTTTGCCGCCGTAGGAGTAAACCCATCGGCAAAATCACCAAAGCCTTTGTCATTCGAAGATTTAAATTGAATGGTGTAATACACGTTACCGCAGTTCTGCTGTGGAGAGAACCCGTAAGGTTTACCCGTCGTCGTCGTGCCAATTTGAATGACGTTAACGTCGATCCCGCGTAGGCCGTTGATCAGAAGTTCACTTGAAGACGCGGTGTTATCTGTTGTCAAGACATAAACAGTTGTGGCATTAAGTGTCGGTAGAGGGTTGTTCGTGAGCGTTCCTGTTGCCCAGTTGATTTCTTTATCGACGAAATTGTAAACATTGTCTCGTACTTGACCGGAGTTCATGACCTTGTCGTTATAGATTAACTCGCCAAACGTCGCGTTTGGATGAGAACCCGCCAGCATGTAACCGACTTGCGCTGATTGCCAAATCAAGCCTCCGCCGTTGTAGCGCAAGTCCATGACGATTTCGTCCACATTTTGGGCTGAAAGCTGGTTGAATGCATTGATAAGCGGTTGCTGTGCCGTGACTTCAAATGCGTTGTATTGCATGTAGCCGACTTTTGTTCCGTTGTTGTCGATAACTTTGACATTACGGACAGGGCTTGTTGCTACATCAGAAGAGGTGAGTGTAATGATCTTCATACCGCCATTAACCGCTTCAAAGGTAAACGTGTAATTACGTCCTAACTCTGGGTTGAACAATGCTTGGTTAATGAGATCCACTTCTGCTTGGGAAGAGGTATTAACGACATCCACGCTGTTAATTTTTAATAGCTTGTCTCCACGCTCAACACCATTGAGTGATGCTGGTGAACCATCCTCTGTGTAAGAAACAAGCACCTCTCGAGGCGCGTAACTATTAACGAATTTCCAGTTGAAACCGAAACCGGCAACAAGGCCAGCTTGTTGAGATTTCATCACCTCGTCGTATGAACGTGTGAAATGAAAACGATCTTTCTTTTGGCCGCTTGCTGTGGTCGATGATGTGACGAGTGAATCAAAGTAGTTGACGACAGACGGATAATTGTTTGGATTATTGTCTGGGATTTCGTCATACCAAAGGTAGGTATCGTTACTAAATGCTCGAAGGAACATCTTTTCATACAGGTTTGAGCCTGCTTTATCTGGGTAATTTTTTCCGGTATACGGATCGGTGCCCGTTCTTGCTACGCTGCATTTATTGGCTAAGTTGGCTGCTGTCTGCGAGAAATCACCTGCAGACCAAGAAAGACCATTGATCGTCGCGGAACTTGTGCTGTCACCTCCGCCGCCACCGCAACCTAGCAGTGCAATAGGGAGGGCGGTTAATAACGCTGCTTGTTTATACTTCAACATAACGTGTCCTTACATCTGTGATATATACCCGAGTCAATCTCGCTGAGCCAAGCATCTTGAGGTTACTAGGGTATATGGTTCTATTTGTTTTTATTAATCCTTATATAAGCTACTTGAATGTATAAATTTTGAGTCTGATTGTGCAACAAATATGCAATCAAGTGTGATTGGCATCATATAAAACGTCAGATATAGGGGTGTGCTAAATTAGCTTTAACTAAAAAGCTGTTTTTAAATAATAGCTTACAGTACCTACATTACCCTTGAGCAGAAATAAACGAAGAATAAAACGGAGTAAGGAACACTTGGTATTCTTTGTTTCTGAATACCAAGTGGCGTGCTGAAGTTCAACAGTTAAGACATTCGATTGAGCTGTGTTTGGTATTTCTTTTTAAGTGCTTCATTACCTGCTGCGCCTTCAAGTTCAACCATTAAACGAAGCGAAGGTTTTTTGACCCCATACATTTGATTAAAGCGCATAAGACGAATGCGTGCATCTGTGTAGTTGCCGCTTTCTATTTCTAACTTTGCTAACTGGAGAATGGATTTTGGACGGTGAGGGTCATGATCAATAGCGCGCGTGAAATAGTATTTTGCTCTTTCTGTATTGTCGGATTTGAGTGCGCAAAAGCCAGCATTCTCATAACTAGCAGGGATTAGGAAGTAATAAGGCTGTTCAATGGCGCGGTTGAACATTTTATCCGCTTTCTCAAAACTTCCTTGCTTGCATAAGAATGTGCCGTAGTTATTAAGTACGTTACCGTTTTTGGAATGTTGTCGCAGAGAACGTTTGTACATCTCTTCTGCTTTTTTGTCTTCACCAACCGTTTCGTAATAATGAGCCATAGAAAGCTGAGCACGGTAGTAGCTTGGAGCGTGGGTGAGGGCTTGTTGGAAGTTATCATGTGCTCGGATCATGTTGCCACCGTCTAGGTATCCCAAACCAAGTGCGATACGAGACTCAGCCATGGCGACCGGGTCGGCTTTTACAACTGGACTATTACCATCTTCATTCACGGTCACACAACCGAGCAGGCCAAACTGAGTCGCCAGTATAAGAGCGCTGAGTTTTATGATCTTCATTTGTCTTTCCCACATCCCTAATTCTTTCAGCATGATATGAATTACAGTGCAAAAGCCTAATGAGGAAAAAACACAATGCGATCAGGTTTGCAAACTCGTATGAAAAAGCCGCCAGTTGGCGGCTTGGTTCACAATCTCTACGAGTGAATTAATCGTCTTTGGTAAAGGCGGCTTCGCTGAAATGGTCCAGGTCGTAAGGCGTTTGTTGATAAACGCAGTAGTTTAGCCAGTTTGAGAAAAGCAGGTGACCATGGCTACGCCAACTTGCGACAGGGCCGTTATCCGGATTGTTGTTCGGGTAATAATTAACAGGAATAGCGGGCTCCATGCCTTCACCTAAATCACGAATGTACTCATTATGTAACGTATGAGAGTCGTATTCAGGATGGCCGGTGACAAAGACGTTACGTTTGTCTTTGGTTGTTGCAAGGTAAACACCCGCAACATCAGACGTGGCGAGAATATCGAGATCGGTATGTTCTTCTAAGAACTCTCGTGAGAAATCAGCATAACGAGAATGTGGCGCCAAGAAAGTATCGTCAAAACCACGCAGAACTGGGTGGTAAGGGTTGTGAATTTTATGATGATAAACCCCAGATAATTTTTCTTTGCGGGTTTTTTTGGGTAAATCGTAAAGCAGTTTTAAACCTGCTTGTGCTGCCCAACACACATACAGTGTGGAGGTCACGTGGTCTTTTGCCCATTCCATGATGGTTTTTAAGTGGTCCCAATAAATGACATCTTCAAATTGGACCAAACCGAGTGGCGCCCCAGTAATGATCATGCCATCGAAATTTTTACCTTTTACCATTTCAAATTGACGGTAGAAGGTATCAAGATGCTCAGTTGGTGTGTTCTTACTTGGACGATTATCGATACGCAGTAGCTCGACATTTACTTGCAGAGGGCTGTTTGAAAGTAGGCGAAGAAACTGAGTTTCGGTCTCAATTTTTTTTGGCATTAAATTGAGGATAAGCACTCGCAATGGACGGATTTCCTGACTTGCCGCTCGACTCTCGCTCATCACAAAGATGTTCTCTGTCCTTAATACATCGCTAGCGGGTAACTGATCTGGAATTCTAATTGGCACGGCTTTCTCTCCCTAAGCTTCACTTTTTAGACGTCTATACATCTAAAGCTAACGCAATTGCTTACGGATGTCGATACGAAATGTGACTTTGCACAAGATTTCTTTTGCCCAATAAAACAAAATGCCCAGTGGTTAACTGGGCGTAATAGCTAAGCAAGTTGGTCATTACCTTCAATTAGATAATGATTACTGACCGAGCCTTCGGTACGAGCTTTAAGATGCGGAACATAATCTGGGTCATTCATAAAATTGAGCGCAGCCTGCCGAGATGGCCATTCGATAATGATTCGAAGGGCTGGTGAGTCTCCCGTTCCTTCCAACCGTTCATGAACATTAGTACGTGCAATGTAGTTGCCACCGTGTTTCTCAACTAAATCGTTTGAAACGCTTACATAAGCGGGTACCCAGTCTTGGCTGGTAGGGGTTACATCTAGTACAGAATAATAGGTCACGGTTTGCTCCTTATTTGTGCTCTGACCAATGAATTTTAGTGTAATGAGATAAAGCGATTGTGATAAGCAAGAAGGATTGCAAAACACTTTTTAGATTCTATTGATAATGGGAATCGGATGACGATAACGCTTAACGAAAGCGTATTGAATATCCGATTAAGTGAACGACCAATTGTGATTGCGGCAAGGTTTCTGATTACATCTTACTGCAACGTGTCGGCTAGCATTTGTAGGTTATTATGATATCAAGTTAGTATGATTCTTGAGCTGTGATACTAATAAATACCTTAATCAGCTAACCGACGCGTGCTTTAAGTGCGTTGTTTGGGTCATCATCGTCAGTGGAGGACATCATGTTCGGTATGTTTAAAAAGAAAGAGACGATTCAGAGTATTGCGCATCAGGTACCAACTCTCTTGCTGAAAGAGTTTGGCGATAAGGAAGCTTACTCGCCAGAGGAAATTGACCAAGCGTTAAATCAACTCGGTCATGAAAAGCATGCGGATGCTACGAGGTATCAATACGCTTATGGCATGTTTGCGAACTTAGTCAGTTATGAACGACTGGGTTTAACGGAAGAGCTTGGTAATTATGGTCATTTTCAGCGAGAAGTCGGCAAGATGCTGCTCAACACGCCCGAGCCTATCGATATGCACATATACTTTGAACTTGCTCAGCAACCTGAGTTTAATACAAACCAAGTTGATGTCGGCAATGAAGCAAAGGTTGTCGAGAGCAGTGTGGGTGGTAGCCACTAGTGTCAGGGCCGAATTCTAACATCCATTTTCTTGCTGATTTCCCTGATGAAACTAGCATTATTGCTCAGTGGTATTTTGATGAATGGGCGTACACAGTTCCAGGTGTTACGCCTTCACAAGTTCAAGAAAAGGTTTTACTCAAAGCCAACAGTCGACGTGAATTTCCTTTGGCCTTTGTTCTTCATGATGAGTACAACAAGCTTGCTGCTGTGGCGGAGTTAAAAATTCGTGAAAATGTTCATTTTCCAGAGTATGAACATTGGTTAGGTGGCGTGTATGTGGAGTTCTCATCAAGAGGAAAAGGTTATGCAGCAGCGCTTGTCACTCACGCTCAAAATCATGTCTTTCAACTTGGTATCGCAAAGCTTTTCTTACAATGTGAAGCACATAACCAAGCCTTATATGTTAGGCATGGTTTTCGTCCTTTACACAAAGCGAATCATAACGGAGTAGAGACGACAATAATGGTTTGGGAATCTTCTGGGACCCTCCGCTAAGTGTCATCCGCCCACGCACCTCAATCACACTATTTCTTCATCGTTAAGATTGAAATCAATAAGCATTAGCGTGCATATATTGACATCGGTCAAAATTATGCCACTTTTTACGATCTATATATGCAATGTGTCTAATACTCATTTCTAGTTGATTAACCAATTTTTGGAACTAGGATCATGGAGGATGCATGAATAAGTGTCTAGCAGCGGGGTTGGTCGTGAGCCTGTTTGGGTGCAGTTTGTCTGAAGAGGTACATATCGAAGGTCGAACCTTGTATTTTAACGGTGAAATCACTGCAGAAAAAGTCGCTCAAGTGATTGATCTTGCCAATGTTCAGCCAAATGGTGTTGTTGCATTAATGATTGACAGTGACTCCGGTGAGTATCGTCCGGCCATGGAGCTTGGACGTTGGTTGTATAACAATCAGATACACCTTATCGTCAATGGTGTTTGTGCGTCGGCTTGTGCAAACTACGTTTTGACCGCTGCACCAAGTACACTTGTCATGAAGGGTTCCGAGATTTTGTGGTTTGGCGGAGCGATGAGCAATGAATGGTTGCAAGACGGGTTTGATAAGCAAGAACTTGAGCAGTGGCACGAATCGCTCAGTCTATGGCGTCAACAAGAAGACGCATTTTTTGCTTTGGTCGATGTTAACCCTAAAATCACAATGTATGGCCATATAAACAAGCGTGAAAAGTTGCAAAAAGCCGGCTGTGATACTGACGATGCTGCGTGGACGTACCATATCGATGATATGCAAAAGTTGGGGCTGAACAACATTGTTTACGCGGACCCAGAATCTTTACTTGTTGCTCGTAGTGGCTCTAGCTGTGTCATCAATTTAGAAGATAATGACTTTTAGGTTTGATTATTACGTCCACGTAAATGTGATTTGTATCACTTTTTATAGCTAATCAAAGGATTTTGATTATAATGCGCCGCTCAGAGACTCGATATGTCATCGAGTTCAGGTTTTATTGAGCGTTGATTGCCTTATGTTCAAAATGCTTGTTTCTATGCCTCCACTGGTTGCTTTGTCTATCGCTATCGTATGTGAGGTGATTGCTACTTCTTCAATCCCTAAAACTGAACAGTTCACCAAAATGATGCCGAGCACCATTGTCATTATTGGTTACGGGATTGCTTTCTTCCTACTGTCTGTAACAGTGAAAAGCATGCCTGTTGGTATCGTATATGCGATTTGGAGTGGAGCAGGTATTGTTTTGGTTGCTGCTGTAGGTTATTTCCTTTACGGGCAAAAACTCGACCTAGCGGCGATCGTTGGGATCAGCTTTATTCTCACCGGTGTGATGATTGTTAACTTACTTTCTAAAACTGCCGGGCATTAAACGGCAGAATGAAACAGCAAAAAGCCGCAACACGTTATGTGCTGCGGCTTTTTTGTTACTTGCTTCTGATTGATTGAGGCGGTTAATTCACATTAATTTGCCATTGCCTCAATGAGCTCTACTTGTCGACGGCGTTTACGATTTCGGTACATCACAGCAGCCAAGGCAGGTAAGCTGAATGCGATAAAGCCTAGGATAAGCGCGTAGGCTCCAGTCTTCTCACTGATGCCAGCAGGCACGTCGAAAGAAACAAAAATAGTTACCATGCAACTAATCAAACCTAAAGTGGCGACTAACATCATCCCTAATTTCCCACCAGGCACTCGGAATGGACGTTCAATGTCGGCGTGCTTACGACGAGAAACCAAAAAGCTGACGAAAATACAGATGTACATCACCATGTAAAGTTGTGTCATCAGAATATTCAGCAACCACATGCCTTGATTGACGTTTGGCACCAAGATGAACACCAGTGAAAGAACACTGACAATCGCACCTTGCAGCAGTAGCAGAGGAACGGGCGCTTGGTTTTTGTTTTCCTTAGATAACGCCATCGGCATGAAGTGATCTTTTGCCGCCACATGCAAACTTTTTGTCGGCGCGATGATCCAGTTGTTCAAGCTTGCTAGGCTACCGAAGACAATGGCGAGTGCGATAACTGGCAGCATGAAGGACAGGTTCAGGTCATCAAAGAAAGCCTTAAAGGCCAGAATGACACCTTCACTCAAGCTTGAATGATCACTCGATACAACGGAAGAGATAGACAGTGAGCATGCTGTTAAGGACACCAAGATGAGAGCAGTAGAGAAAATCAATGCTTTTGGATAGGTCTTTTGCGGATTGTCGACTTCACTGGCGTATGATGTGGTGATCTCCAAGCCGGTTAATGACAATACCACGGCAGTAAAGCCAGCCCCAATGCCATCTTGTGAAAAATCGGGTAACCAATCTGATGCGTGACGCAGTGAAATATGCGACTCACTAGGGTTTGTGTAGGCCCAATAGCCTCCAAGACCGATGATCAGAAGAATAGGGAAGATAAGTCCTAAAGTACCGAAAACATTGGTGATGATTGATGATAAACGTAACCCAAAGATGTTCACCAAGGTTAGTGCCCAGAAAATAACGTTAATCATCACCAGCATAAAAATGTTGTTTTGTGCTAGTTCAGGGAAGAATGGATATGCCCCTGTGGCGACAATGAACGAAATCAGTGGCGGGTAATAAACAATATTTTCCGCATATTGATACCACACGGTAGCAAACCCGAAGTTTGGCCCAATGGTCTCCTTACCCCATAAATATACGCCACCTTGCTGCGGATAAGTGGTGCTCAATTCTGCGCATACTAAAGCAGTCGGGACGAAAAAGCACAACCCAGCCAACAAGAAGAAAGAAATTGCGTGACTACCAAATAAGGCGGCACCCGGAATGTTCCTTATGCTGTCGACGGACGTAACCGTAATCATGATGACAGAAAAGACACTGAGTTTGACGGCGGATTTGGCGATATTGCTCATTCGATACCTTTAGTGATTGAGCCACGCGTTTGGGTCGTAGAACCCGCGTGCTACAAGTAAGACGAGCGTATTGTAGGTCTGTGAGAATCAGCGGGTATATAGCCAAAAATGGTATGTATTTACTCAAAAATGAACCGAAATCTCAGTGGTTTATTCGTAATCAATATAATCGATTGCGTTGTTTAAAAAACGCAAAATTGAATCAAAAAATGCATATAAGTAAAGGTGTTTATAGCGATTTAATTATTACCAGAAACCTAGAAATTTGATGAAAATACACCATTGTTTGACTCTGCCCTTAGGGGAAGGTCTAGATTGAGTGCGACTCGAATGAAACAGAAGTAGGAGAATATGATGGGATGTTGCAATCAAGCACCGAAAGGTGGCACGGGAAAACTGTCCTATTTATTAGGGTTAATGGCTTTGTTGTTTGTGGTTATCTTGCTGTTAGCGGCGTTCTTCGGTTAGAAGCGAGCAAACACAAACACGCCCTAAAGCGAGTGTTGCGTTTGATTAGATTACCTAGAAGCGGGTATTGGCCAAACCAATTCCGAAGAAAATAAACAAACCGCCGCTGACGTAATTAAGCCATTTACTGGTTTTAGGAGAGGTCAGTGTCGCCTTTACTTTTGTCGCGAAGAAAATCACAAACAAGAACCAGCTTGCCACAATGCTTGCCTGTAACGCACCTAGCATCATGCTCTGCTCTAGAATATGTTCTGGTTTGACAAATTGCGGAAAGATAGACAAGTAAAAAAGGACGATTTTCGGGTTGAGTAAATTTGTCAGAAGGCCTTTAACGAATGCTTGCTTCAAGGTGTGCTTTTCAATCTTACGGTCGAATTTCAATTTTTTGTCTGTGAGCTTAAAGCCACTTTTGAGGTTATTGATACCAAGCCAAATCAAATACGCTACGCCCATCCATTTTAGAATGTTGAATGCAAGTGCAGACTGAGAGAGCAGCAAGCTCAATCCTTTTGCGGAAACAAACGCATGGATTAAAAAACCAAGCGCAACACCGAGGATATTGGCGATCGCGAAACGGCGGCTTTGCGTGAGTGCAGTAAATAAAATCAGCAAAGCATTGGGACCGGGAATGACAGCAAGGAAGAAAACAATACCGCCAAAAGCGAGCAAGGTGTCGAGATTCATTATTATTCCAATTAAAGCAAAAGATTGGCATCACCTAAGATAGGCGAGACTGTACACTTGCGTGCAGGGAAAAACAAATGGCGCTTATTACGAAAGCCAGTGTTTTTCACAGATTTGAAGAACGACCGTGATTGTGTGCTGGCTGGCGTAAATTTATATGGTTTTATTTTTCCTCTTTCCTTCCTGTTCGGATGCAGCATAATAACCTAGGTCAAACCGCATAATTTTTCGAAGATTATCAAATAGGATTAGATAATATGTTGCTTGAAGATCTTCAAGTCGTGCTCAAAGTTGCAGAGTTTCGTAGCATCACAGGAGCCGCGACGGCGTTAGACATGAGAACGGCAACTGCCAGCGCGGCGGTGAAGAGAGTTGAAGCCTCCTTAGGGGCAGAATTATTTGTTCGAACTACACGTCATTTGCGTTTATCCAGTGCGGGTGAGCGTTACCTTCCTCAGTGTGAAAAAGCGCTAGAAATGTTAGAACACGCGAAACAGAATATGCGTGAAGATCTGGATATTATCGATGGAGAAGTTCGAATTGCGCTCTCTTCCGATTTAGGGCGAAATTTAGTCACACCTTGGCTCGATGAATTTATGGATAGCTATCCAAAGGTCACGTTGAGAAGCAACATCAGCGACAGTAACGTGGACTTTTACCGAGACTCGGTAGACATGGCGCTGCGCTATGGAGCACCAACAGACTCCAACATGTACGGCTTTAAAATTTGCAATGTGCCTAGGCTATTGTGCGCAACCCCTGAATACCTTGTAGAGCACGGCGCACCAAAGACTCCGCGAGACTTAATCGAACACAATGGTTTGCTGTACCAACTGCACGATACATTGCAGGACGTATGGGGATTTAATGATGGCCATAACGAGCACAAAATTAAACTCAAAGGTAATCGCGCTTCCAATGATGGCGATCTCGTTAGGCGTTGGTGTGTTTCTGGGAAGGGCTTAGCGATAAAGTCTTGTTTGGATATGTCGCAAGACTTGCATACCGGAAATGTCGTCAATGTCATGAGTGCATATAAACCCACTCCGACAGAACTGTGGTTGATTTGTCCGAGCCGTCAATCAATTACGGCAACAGTGAGATTGCTACGCGATCTGTTCAGAGAAAAAACTAAAGTCATCCTTACAGATTTGGTTGAGAAGGGGATATTGGATGCTTCGGTATTAAAAGTCAGTTAGCCATATGCCGCACGTTGTAAGCATTATGTGCGGTGTTTTTGTTGCGATTCGAGCGAAATCACCTCTTTTTTGTCTAACTTGCTACGGACGACCGCAAGATCAGAAAGTTCTTATTGTGTCCTGTGTCGAACAACCATAAAATCCGCGCGCTTTAGTTTCTATAATAAGCACACTCAATGATAAAAGTTACTTTCATTTATCGTTGTTTTTAAGGATTTTATAGGCGAGTTTCGTCTGATGACACATTCATGAATAAGCAAAATACACCAAAATTCAAGGCAGAATTTCTGGCTCCTCGCTATTGGGGTACATTGATCATCATAGGGATCATGTATCTTCTTAGCCTTCTTCCCTTTCGTGTACAGCTATCGCTAGGAAGCGGAATTGGTCGTATTGCTATGCGACTGATGAAAAAGCGTCAAGTCACGATCAAACGTAATTTAGAGCTGTGTTTTCCCGACATGAGTGCTCAAGAGCGTGAAGCAATTTTAAAAGACAATATCGACAACGCGGGTATTGCGCTATTTGAAACCGCAATGGCTTGGTTTTGGTCTGATAATCGTGTCAACAAACACGTGACGATCAAAGGAATGGAACACATCGAAGCTCTAGAAAAACAGGGCAAAGGTGCTTTAATGCTTGCCGTTCATTCTATGAACCTAGAGTTAGGCGCAAGAGCGTTTGGTATTAAAAAATCAGGTATGGGCGTTTACCGTCCAAATAACAATCCCTGTTTTGACTATTTTCAATATCAAGGCCGTTCGCGTTCCAACCGAACGTTGATTGATCGCAAAAATGTGAAAGCTATGCTGAATGCGCTGAATACTGGCGAACGTGTTTGGTATGCGCCGGATCATGACTACGGGACGCGTCGTTCAACGTTTGCGCCTTTGTTTGCGGTTAAGCGTGCTTGCACCACAACGGGTACAAGTTTGTTGGTTGACGCAACAGACTGTGCCATTGTGCCATTTACTATGGTGCGAGGTGACAACGGGCACTACACGTTAACCATTAGTGCTCCGGTTGAAGGATTCCCGAAAAACGATCCAGACCAAGCTGCCGCCTTTGTAAACAAGATTGTAGAGAAATCTATTTTAGCGAGTCCAAGCCAATATATGTGGTTGCACAGACGCTTTAAAACCAGACCGAGCGGCGAGTGCTGTTTGTATAAGCCTCAGTTAGCTCCTGCAATGTAGTTCAATAGCCCAGACGTTCGCTCTGGGCTTTCTTTTATCTGTCGATTCATTTCTGCTTGGTTGTTTGCCACAATAATGACACACAAGAGTGAAGGGGATTCGCTTTATCTCTTAGCTCCAGATGGACATAAATTAGAAATCCACAGTGGTGATTTGCACTCGCGATTAGAGAGCATAAAGTATCAGTCTTATGAAGATTTAGAGTGGTTGTAGGAGCGTTTAGATGAGATTGTTTTTCGCACTCACGTTTAATAAAAGCAGTAAGTCACAGCTCAAGCAGATTCAAGACAAGCTTCAACAGCATGAGATAGCAGGGCGCTATACTTGCGAAGATAATTTTCATATCACGTTGGCTTTTATCGGTGAATCGACAGAAGAAGAAACGCAGCGTCTTATTGATATTTTTCATCAACTTCGCAGTCGTTGTGAGCAGATTACCGTCGATCATCTAGGTTCATTTCGCCAAAGTGGCAGACAACTGGCGTGGTTGGGGATTAAAGATAATTTAGCGGTTACAACATTGCAAAACGAACTCATAGAGGCAATAGAACTGCATGGCTTTGTGACGGAGTCGCGTGACTATGTTCCTCACATCACACTTGCTCGCCATGTCGATCAACAAGCGTCACTTGATGCTGTCGAGATATCACCTTTACTACTTCCCATTTATTCTATCGCTCTAATGGAAAGCAAAACGGTTAATGGAAAACTCGTTTATCACGCGCTAGAAGAGGTGGTTTGCTAGTGCTTTCTATACCTCAGTTCAGCCAATAATCCATAATAGCTGAACTGATTTCTAAATGATTACCATTTTTTAGCTTGGCTTTTTCGACAGGTTTTCAGCCAGTTTCCCAGCGACAAGTTGGAACGCTTCTAGCTCTTCCTCAGACACATTTAACGTCATCTTTTGAAAGATCTCAGCATCGACGGCTTTGATCTTCGATAACACTTCATTGCCTTTCTCGGTGGTCAACAAACACTGGCTACGTTTATCTTCTGGATTCGGTCTCTTCTCAATAAAGCCTTCTTCAATCAATGTCTTAATTAAGCGTGTGACTTGTGCTTTATCTCGGTTTAAGAAGTTCACCACATCCATTGCCGTACATGGTGACTGTTTGCTAATGATTTTTATCACCCGCACATGCATAGGCGCGATAGGGAGTTCTAGTTGTTCAATTTGTTCGTGCAATTGACGCTTTAAAACGTGCACAAGATGGAACAGATTATCCAGCGATTTTGGATTCGACATGTAACACTCCAAACAAAAGTGGTTGACATTGTCAACTAAATAACTATAGTTGACATTATCAACTTAATTGAGAGTAACTTCAAGAGCGAGAATTGAATGACAGAATCCTTGACCATGTCGAACGAACTGACACAACCGGCGAAGGCGCCACTGATTCATAAAATTGCTGTTGTATTAGGGATGATGACACTAATGGGAGGGACACTGACAGGCGTAATGACTTACATGAACGTAGGCTATTCCGATTCTTTCTTCAGCGATTGGTTGCGCTCATTCTTAATGGCGATTGTTGTCCTTATGCCAACGGGTATGGTGATGATGACGTTAATGACCAAACTGGTTGGCAAACTATTTAGCCGCGCCAGTGAAAAGCAGAAAAACCTTGTGGTTGGTGTCTTTATGGCGCTGATTATGGAATCCGTTATGGCGTTTATCACCGCCGCTCACAACATAGGGTTTGAGGACGTATCCGTATTTGGATCTGCTTGGTTAAAAGGACTTTTCGCTGCGTTACCTATAGCAATGGTGTTGATGACCATTACATCCATGACCATCAAACCAAAGATTGAACGCTTTCTAAAAAGCGAGTGAATATTGATTGGAGAAATGAGATGAGAAAAGATAACCACTACCGCATTACTATTGAAGAAGTAAACTTAGAAGAAGGCCGTGAAGCAAGAAGCTTGAGCTTTGAAGTCCAAGATCGCGAAGACATGTTGAATATCGTAGATAAGATCGGTCAGGGCAGTGGACTAGAACCGGCAGATGCGACACGCGTTGGTGTTGCCCTTCGTCTGCTGGGTCCTGTGATGATGAAAGATCGCAAGCATCCGTTATTCGCTGATTTCATGCCGCACTTCAGAAACTTCATGCAAAATATGAAGAGTACGGTGAAACGTAATCTAGCTTAATGATAAGCTTCTGAGCGCTTTGAGTAGACTCTAGCGCAAACAAAAAGGCTGGTATTAAACCAGCCTTTTTTCGTGTGATGACTTGGTAAAAGTTATTTACCCAAGTATCGGTTTTCTAGATGTGCTTTGAAGTGCTTCGCGTTTAACACTTCACCTGTTGCTTGCGTCACCAAATCATCGGTCGAGAACAGGCTACCTTTGCTCCAGATGTTGTCTGATAACCAAGTAAAGATTGGCGACAGATCGCCAGAGCGAATCGCGCCATCCACGTCCACGGTTTGCTGCATCGCTGCCATAAACTGCGCCGCGTACATCGCGCCAAGCGTGTATGATGGGAAGTAACCAAAGGCGCCATCTGTCCAGTGGATATCCTGCATACAACCGTTCTTAAAGTTGCCTTCTGTCGATAGACCCAAGTACTCTTTCATCTTCTCGTTCCACAGTTCTGGAACGTCTGTATGCTTGATCACACCGTTCATTAGATCGCGTTCAATCTCGTAACGTAAGATAACGTGAGCAGGGTATGTCAGTTCATCAGCATCGACACGGATGAAACCTTTGTCTACATGCGTGTAGATTTTTGACAAGTTATCTTGTGCAAACTCAGGGCCTTCAAAATGGTTAGAAGCCAGACGCGCAAGGTGCTCAACAAATGCTTGGCTACGACCTACCTGCATCTCGAAGAACAGAGATTGAGATTCGTGGATGCCCATTGAGCGAGCTTGGCCAGCCATTGTGCCTGCTAACGATTTTGGCAGACCTTGCTCATAACGCGCGTGACCTGTTTCATGCACGATGCCCATCAATGATTGTACGAATTCTTTTTCATCGTAACGGGTGGTAATACGGACGTCGGTAGGAACGCCACCACAGAACGGGTGAACACTTTCATCAAGGCGGCCATGTTCGAAGTCGAATTGCAGTAGCTTCATGACTTCCAGTCCCAGTGCTTTTTGTTTTTCAGCAGGGTAATGGCCGTTCGGAAGCAGGATGTTGTTGGCTTTTTGCTTTTCGATGGCTTCATCAATCATTGATGGTAACCAGGTTTTCACGTCCGCAAATAGCACGTCTAGAGAGGCTGACGTTGTACCTGGTTCGTACAGTTCTAACATTGCATCGTAAGGTGATGTGCCAGTCGCTTCTGCGCGAATTTGCGCTTCTTCTTGAGACAGCTTAACCACTTCAGCCCAGTTCTTTTCGAAGCCAGCCCAGTCGTCATTGCCACGTTGGGTACGCCAAGCGTGCTCACATTTTGAGCCAGCTAGCGATTGTGCTTGAACCAAAGATTCAGGTAGCAGGTTCGCTTGCTGCCAATCGCGTTTCATTTCGCGAAGTACCGACTGGTCTTGTGCTGATAATGACTCTTCTTCTGCTTGAGCAAACAGATCACCTAGATGAGGTTGAGTCAAAAGAGAGTGAATATGAACCTCTAGTTCAGCCATCGCATTAGAGCGAGCTTCCGCACCGCCTGATGGCATTACGGCTGCCTGATCCCATCCTACGATTGCAGATAAATGGCCAAAGTTAGAGACTTTTTTTGAATGTTCGACGAGTTTTTGAAATGCGCTCATGTGACTACTCTTTGTTATGTTCTTTCCTTAAACGCCCCAAATGGGGTCCTTGAACGTGATGTTCGTATCTCTCGACACCGATGCAGAGCAAAATGCAGCATCAAGGTAATGTCGATAGAGAAGTGTGTCTAATTTACTATTTATTAACAAATAATGCAGGTCTATTGTGCACAAATTCAGGTACTTGTATAGATAACCGAGAGAAGGTTAACGATGTGAATTGTTGGCAATGATACGCAATGCATTTTAATGGACCTTGATATCGACACTCTGCGACTTTCAACGACTTAGATCACAAAAGTTGCTTGCGCATTAAACGGTTTGACGGTATTGATGTGTGATACTTAATCACTTATTAAAAAAATATGGATATTTTGAATTTTGAAGCATTCCTGATTGCCATCACGATTTTGACGCTGACACCCGGATTGGATACTGCTTTGGTGATCCGCAATACCACTCGAGCAGGGCTTAAAGACGGTTGCACGACAAGTTTGGGGATTTGTTTTGGTTTGTTTGTGCATGCGTTTTTCTCTGCGGTCGGTATTTCTGCCGTTTTGGCGCAGTCGGCAGAGCTGTTTCAGATGGTTAAAATGGTGGGCGCTGCTTATCTAATATGGCTGGGGTTGAGCAGTTTGCGTGCATTGATGAAATCGAATGAAGGAATCTCGGTTTCTGAACAAGCGCACCAAGATTACAGTGGTAAACGTTCTTTTCGTGAAGGTTTTCTTTCTAACGTGTTAAACCCGAAAACCGCCGTATTCTATCTTGCGTTTCTTCCTCAATTTGTAAATCCAGAAGGATCGCCATTACTACAATCTATGATCATGGCTTCTATTCACTTTATGATCGCGATGGTTTGGCAATGTGGTTTGGCAGGTGCACTCAATTCTGCGAAAAGTTTATTAAAAAATGCCAGCTTTATGAAATGGATGGAAGGAGCAACGGGTGCTGTATTAGTTGCCCTTGGGATTAAGCTACTTGTAGAAAAACCAGCATAATGCGCGTATTGATTCGACTGATTATTAGTTTTGTTGCTTTCCTATTTGCTGTCGGAGCGTTCGTGGCGTGGAAAACTATTCCCCAATTGCACTTTGTTGAGAAAGGAATGGAGTGGGATTGGCATTGGGAGTATTTCTTACCATTTTCCAATGGAATTCAAACCACACGCACACAAGACACAAAGCAGTTATTGCTTAGGCGAGTTTACTTGCAAGACGCGACCGCTGTTTTTGTAGGGACGACGTTAGACAACAAATTTGAAATCGATGTTGTGAATCAAGACGCTTGCGACCCTGAATCCAGCAAATGGGCGTCTGTTTCGGTTAATGGTCAACCGATGTCTCATGTGCCTATGCTGTGTGAAGCGTCGGGTGAAGGTTATATTTATCGATTTGTCGGTCCGAAGTTGAAATCTCTAGAATTTGGGATTGATGACCATTTCATTCGAGAAGACTTCCGCCTATGGCCGATTTCAGAGATCAAAGCCGACCAGTTCAAGCAACAGCATTCTACTTTTTTCAATAAACAGGGCGATAGTCAGGAACATCAATGGCTTCGTGATTAATTCATTTAGAGTTGACGTTTGATACTAAAAGAGACAAGTCATCCGCTTGTCTCTTTTTTTAGTTGTAGGTCAGTTTATGGGTTGAACCAACAAGTGAGCGGCGCGGAAGCCGAGTCGGTCTAAGACGCTTGAATCAAAATCTGTTACAACGCTGATATCACCAATTTGAAGGTGTTGAACGTGTGCGTTTTTATCCCAATTTAAAGGTGTATCTACGGCCAACTCACGACCTACATCTATCATTCCTATCTGCTGTGATTCGGCGTCAAAGAGCCCGGAAACATGAGAATAGTATGGCTGAAGTGTTGCGCCAGCCGCATACTGCATCAGGGGTAAGCCGTGATTGTGAATCGCCCAACTCCAGTCCCACCATTTCGTTTCTCCCGGAATGTAGCGATGATCCCATTGATAGCGGATGTTTTCTTTGAGTTCACTGGCGCGACCAAGCGTGAAAGTATGCGAGATTGTCGGTCTATCTTTTGGATGAGCATGCCAAGCATTACCACTGTAACGTAAGAACCCATCGAAATTGACTCGATAGCTGATGTCAGCTCGAAAACGAAACGGATAAGAGATTCTAGAATGTGAGAGCTCAATACGAATGGGGAGAATTGAGCGTGCAGGCACAGTGAGGTTTGCCTCTCTGGTTGCAGGAAGAGTACTGGTGCCAGAGGTTAAGTCGGAGAATGCCTGATTCCCTTTGACAATAAACCAAGGTGATGTGGTTCCAATGGTAGGCCATTGAAATGGGGAGCTGATATGAACAGATTGTGCAAAAGCGGAGTTATCGGTTTTAGACCAAGTTGCGGTTTGCTCTACATCAAACTGAATGTGGATTTGTTTGGCTTGGTCGAGAGTGTTGATCGCATAGGCTGTAATTGTGTATGTTGAATCTTCCGTAGATTCAGTGATGTTGCCATGTGAAAAGTAATGAGGGTTGAGCTGGTAAGCAAAGTCGCTGGCGGTGATTTTCGTTTTTTCTGAGCATCGTTCACCGTTGCATGAGCCCGCGTTGTTTCCTTGTATTTCCCAGCCATCATGTACTTGATTGACAACCATGTCTTCGCCAACAAAATTGCCCCCGTTACCACTTAACCATGCGTAGCCAAGCGTATGCGCCAAATAACTCACTGGCCGAATAAAAAGCTCTTGATTGGAGACGAGTTCATACTCAATTTCAGCCTTACTCCCTTCCGCAATAGATATACCAAGGTGCTTGGGCAGTTCTGTATTTGGGTGAATAGGGTAACACCAAGTTTTATGGCTCGATTGTTCTGGTTTGATCTGGCCATGGTAGCCTGAGCCCATGATCGCCCAGCCGCTTTCGAGGCCCACAATGTCCCAAGTTTGCATGCGCGATAGAATGGCTGTTTTATGCTCTTGTGCTTCTTGGTAGGTAAGCTGACGATAGTCGGATCTACATTGATGATTTTCCAATTCATCGATAACAAGCTGATCTGAATAGATTTTGGCTTGAGCAAAAGTGGATAAGAAGGAAAGCGCAAGCGTAATCGATAGTGGCGTACTGACGTGCAGCATAAATACAGTGTCCTTTATTTTAATGATTGAGTTCTAGTTAGCTTTTAGGCTCGTATTGCCCAAAAGCGGGCGTACTCTTTCATATAAAACAAGTCAAAAAACACTGAAAATAGTTGAAAAATAATTCTGTTATTTATCAATCTCTTGAGGTGATGAAAGTATTATTCTTATGAGGTTTTGAGTGCTTTAAAAGAAAAGCTTAAAGGTGTGAGGTTAAGTTAGTGTTGAACAATCCGTTATGATTGCTCAACGTTAGTTTCATTTGCGCTTGGAGGTTCGAATCATTAGTTCAACCACTTAATGACGTTGTCCCACAGTTTTGGGTCAACGCATTTGGCATCCACGAGTTGTTTGTCCATAAAAGGTTGCTGATAGACGTGGGATTCACTCATGATTCCGAGCGTTTTAAACTGACGGAAAAAGCGTAATAGCCGCATCACACGATCGAGCCGCTCATCTTGATGGACACAACGATTGATGACAAAGCCAATCTTAATCTGACGAGACTTAAAGGCGTGTTTCTCGATAAGGGTATTGATGAACGGCAATGACGCATGCAAATCGATAGGCGATGGCTGCATGGGGATCACGATGTAGTCCACGTAACGCAAATAGCGCACTAAGTCGCTTTCTGAAAAGTTTGCAGGGGAATCTATCACAACGTAATCAGTGTTGGTGCTGACTTTCAACGTCACTGCGATGTTAGACAGGCTGCGCAGAGAAGGGTTATAGCTTTGATTTGGTAGTGCCTCAATGCTATTCGCCCAACTGTTAGTCGATTGTTGTTTGTCAAAATCGACCAGCTCTACCGTATGTCCGTTATGGATGAGTTTGCTTGCCAAGCTGGCAGAAAAGGTTGATTTACCAACACCACCCTTTAAATTTAAGACAATGATTTTTTTAGCTTTTGAATAAGCAATACTGGTTTGGCGTGGTTTTACTTGCGACAGCAAACGGTTATCCCCAATTTGAAAAACTTAGGCATTATGTCTGAATGGTTAGTTAAATTGGTTGGCATTCTATAAATCGATACTCTGCCGATGCTTATTCTCGTGCTCGTTTGATTAAAAAAGCCCGCGATGGGGAGTCGCGGGCAAAGTGTTAGCGATCTTTATTGTTGTTTTTGTGTGTTATTCTGTCGCGTGGATCGTCATCTCGGCGCTGCTGAACCCAAGAGCACTTAGCTCATCAGAATCAAAGTTGCTCGTGACTTCAATATCTCCAACACGTTGGGTGTTATTTTGAGATACATCATTTGCTGAACGCGCTTGAAGGCCAAGCGGTGTTGCTTTACCGATTTCGATTGTTCCTGCGTATTGTGACTCTGCGTAAAAATCACCAGACACGTAAGAATAGAACGGACGTAAACTTGCTCCAGTTGCATACTGCATGCTACTCAGTCCGGCTTCACGAATGGCCCAACTCCAATCCCACCATTTCACTTCACCTGGGATGTAACGATGATCCCATTGGTAGCGGATATCCGCAGATTTGTCGCTGCCGCGTCCCATCGTAAAGGTATGGCTACGATAAGGGCGGTTGTCTGGATGAGAGTGCCATGCATTACCACTCCAGCGTAAAAAGCCGTTAAAGTTTACGTCGTAGCTGATGTCTGCATTGAATCGGTAAGGGTAGGAGATAGTGGAACGATAAAGCTCGACACGCACAGGCAATTCGGAATTCGCGGGTACCATTGGGCGAGCTTGTAATGTGACTTGCTCGCTGGTGGATGCGCCATTGGAATTTGAGAAGCTTTGATTCGCTTCAAAAGTAATACTCAGTTTGGTATTGCCAACCAGTGGCCACTTAAATTCATTTTCTGTTTTAACCTGTTGAGCGAACCCATAGCTATTGGTTTTCGACCAGTTAGTTGATTCATCTAATTTAAGGTCGACAACGATCTGCTGTGGCGTGTTGCTGTAGTTTCGAGCTGTTGCAGAAATCGTTTTCACCAATTCTCGTTCGGATTCAATGACCTCTCCATGCCAAAAGTCTTTGTCATTCAGTGTGTAAGTAAAGTTATTGACCGTGATTCTGGACTTCTCTCCACAGCGGTAGCCACTACAAGACCCATTGTTATTACCTTGGATGACCCAGCTATCACCAACGCGGTCGACTTTCATGTCTTCACCCACGAACTGACTGTTATTGCCACCAACCCATGCATAGCCGAGGTAATGAGCGAGGTAACTTAAGGGACGAACGAAGTTGCTACGGTCGGTCACTAAATCGTATTGGACGTCGATTTCACCGCCTTCAGGTACGGCGCGTGCCGCGTATTTGGGGATTTCAGATTGCGCTTCATCTGGGTAACAGAAGGTTTTGCCATTCGGTAAATCTTGTTTGATTCTTCCGCTGTAACCCGGGCCCATGATCACCCAATCCCCTTTAAGTCCGGTAATTTGCCATTGACCCATACGTGATAGCAAGGCACTTTTTTGCTCTTCTGCCTCATATCGGTCGAGTGGACGATAACCGCTGCGACATACGTCCTCACCCAGCTGGTCTAGTACGATTTGGTCGGGGTAGATCTTTGCATATGCACCACTTGCGAAGGTAGAAAGGATAGCGGCGGACAATAAGCTAATGTTGATGTTTCGCATGAACGTTCCCTTATAACTGTATTTTTATTTGTGTTATGAGCCGCGATTTAGCGGACAGGCTTACTGTTCCATGCTGATAAGATTGATAGTACTGAAAATAGTTGAAATATTATTACCCATACAATCAGCTGGTTATGTTGTTTCATTTGTCATTTCTCAGTCGATGACATCGATTGCGTTTATATTTTCATGAAATGGAAAATGGATTGCACCAACCATTTTGAAATTAGAATAATTACTCATGATTAAGTGAAATAAACGAAAGGACAACTAAATTTGGATTTATACGTTTTTAACGTAATTGAGTTTATGATTTATATCAGATAAGACTAATTAAAGCGTTGGGGTTAAATAATGAAATCAGTAGAAAGTTCAATTAGAGTATTAGTAAATGGTAATTTCAGAAAAACTGTATTAGGAAAAATGAATTTAAAAGGCCAATAGTTGAGTGCTTTGTATCGAAATATTATCAATGAAGTGTACTTATTAAATTATCTATTACCGCTTAGCGAGAAGCTTTGTTCGTCCAGTCTGTTTATCTCTAATAAGAGAGAACACCTCATTTTGTAATAGAACTTCTATATCAAAATAGATAGGATCATCGTTTAATACTAGATAGGGTGAAAGAAATGAATCGTTCAAAGCAGGGCGGATTTCTTGTACGGAGAGTAGATTCATTTTACCAGAGACAGAAAGACTCGAATCGGAATAGGGTCTTGATTTGCCTTTAAAGCTAAGAATGATTGGGTTCGACATCGATTCATCTTGCAGCGATACAATATGAGTGATGATACGATGATTTACCCGCGTTAAGCCATCAATCCGCACGGTATGCTCATGAGGGAGAATATCAACCACGCTATGGTGATAGCGTCTATCTTCCATATCGTGATAGCAAGGTAGACTCCAAGCGCCAAGAAAGACCAAACATGAAAGGGCAATAGCGATAAACGGTTTCATCGGTTTTCCTCTGCAATGAATTGAGCGATTGTCTCTGAAGCTTGCTCAAACTGCGTTTGGGTATAGAACACATTGATCGATTTTCGTGTTTGTTTGTTTAACCAAGACATCTCAGAGAACTGGTCATTTTCTTCAATGTAAACGACACAAACGCACTGATGTTTCGTCAGCAATTTTCCAAGGCGAACCGATAACTGCGTATTAGGATCGGTGTAGACCTCGAGCATCCCGACAGAATGCTCCTTCAGCGCGTTGTTACGCTGTGGATGATTGTACTTACTGTGAAACTTACTCGCCCCAAGCAAGCTCGCAGCAAACAAAATGCCAAGAGACAAGATGTAACACGCTAGGCTTTTGTAGTTCGATTCATGTTTGATAGTGGGAGTGAACGTTGGCGTGTCTTCCCGTATAGCTTCAGTTGTTTTAACGGAGGGAGTGACTGCGATTAAGCATTCGTTGAGCAGTACACCTTTGACTAATCGATACCCAATTTTCGGGACAGTAACAATTGGTGATTCTCTCACTCCCACTTTAACAAAGCCTTGTCTGAGAACACTGATACTTTTTGCTAATGACGTTTCTCCGATATATTCGTTTCCCCACGCATATTGTACGATATCCTGTTTCTTAACGACTTCGGGAGATTGGTCGAGCAATAACGTGAGAATCTGTGACTCGCGATACCCAATTTTTATCGTAATATCACCATTAGAAAGCGTGTTTTTTATAGGGTTATATAAAATCATACCGTTATTTTTTATTATAATGTTCAAGAGGTGAGAAGAGTCTTCACATCTCATAGTATATGAATAAAGGTTACCAATTGGTGACTAAAGTTTATTATCGCCATGACTGTCTATTGATAGAAGAAAACATAATCATAGTAAAACATCAACTCTATGCCATATCAATATTCTATTTAGTGATGTAGCTTCAGTGATGATGGATGTAATTACACACAAATAATATGGTTTAGAGTTTGCTAAATAATGAGTCTTGATGGTTTTTAATAAAATATTGTCGTATATATCATTATATATTTAATTATTTGATAACTTGAAAGCGATTATTAGCCAGTTGGAGAGTAAAATAGATGATGGTAAATAAGCCGTAAAGAGGATCGTCGGAGAGGTTAAATATAAAACTTGAGGATAAAAAAGCCCGCTGAGTCAGCGGGCTTAAAGTTTCTAGCTTGGATTATGCTTTCACTGCATCAAAATCGTCCGATTGAGATGACGGCTTGAAGAACAGTTTTGTTTCTTCCAACACCACATGGCGCAGAGCAATCAAACCAATCAGGTTAGGAATTGCCATCAGGCCGTTTACGATATCAGCCAGTAGCCAAATCATATCAAGGTGAAGGAACGCACCAGATGCCACCAAACCAACGAAAATCAGTTTGTATGGAAGCACAGCTTTGGTACCGAATAGGAACACAACGCAACGCTCACCGTAGTAGTTCCAACCAAGAATGGTGGTAAATGCGAAGAACATAAGACCGATAGACACCAGCATTGGGCCTAATGTTTCGGCGTTCAAACCAACGGCAAATGCGTGTGTTGTCATCGCTGCACCTGCAAGGTCACTTTGCCATGCACCCGTAAGGATCAAAGCAAGACCTGTCATGGTACAAATGATGATGGTATCGAAGAAGGTACCCGTCATTGAAATCAGACCTTGTTTAACACAAGAGTCCGTTTTCGCTGCTGCGGCTGCCATTGGCGCACTACCCAAACCTGATTCGTTTGAGAATACACCACGTGCGATACCAGATTGGATTGCCAGCATAATGCTTGCACCCAAGAAACCACCCGTTGCTGCGGTTGAAGTGAATGCAGACACCAACACTAACTCAACTGCGTTTAGCAATTGGTCTGCGTTCATGATGATCACACTCAAACACGCTAGCACATAAAATAGCGCCATTGCAGGAACCACTTTACCTGCTACGCTCGCAATCGACTTGATACCACCTAATGTAACGAAAGCCACCAGTAGTGTCAGGATGAAAGCTGACAGCCCGCGGTCTACACCGAGAGAAATCTCACTTGCATCAAGAATGGCATTCACTTGTGGGAAGGTACCGATACCAAAACAGGCAACGCCCAATGCAAATACCGCGAACATGATAGCTAGCGCTTTCGAGCCAACACCATATTGCAGGTAGTACATAGGACCACCAATCATTTGGCCTTTGTCGTCAACTCGACGGTATTTCACGGCAAGAAGACACTCAGCGTATTTGGTAGCCATTCCGAATAAAGCGGCAAGCCACATCCAGAATAGGGCACCAGGACCGCCGAGTTTGATTGCGGTTGCAACACCAACGATGTTACCTGTACCGATTGTTGCAGATAGCGCTGTACATAACGCTGCAAAGCTAGAAACGTCACCCTGTTTATCAGATGACTTATCTTTACTGAATACCATCGCTAACGCAGTTGGTAGGTGCTTAAATTGGATCAAGCCTAAGCTAAAAGTGAAGTAAACACCGGTACCCACGAGCAATAGTAGCAGTGGTGGACCCCAGACAAAGTTATCAATGGTTTGAAGTAAAGATTGTAGGTCGTTCATGATTTCCCCTTAATAAAACAACTAATAAGGAGAAGAGGGAAAGGACGAGATCAAGGATCTCTAATAGAGCCAAGCTATTTAAAGTAGGCGGGAACGCCAAATAGTCAGGTTGTTACTTTCCACTCCTCTGTCCTTTTGCCTGAGAGTTTCACCCTACACAAATGTGTAAGACTTGCTCCTTCGGCGACCGATTTAACGGTTCTCTCCAGAGGTTCCTCCAACTACAGTCCCCGCTACCTAAGTAGCACCTGAAATAGTTAATTCTTCGGCGAGTTACGCTAACTAAATGTTAATATTTAGTTAATAACCACTCTCCTGCAGTCTTCATCGGAACATTTACTCAATAAAATGAGTAAAGGTTAGTTAATGATGCTGGTCATCATTAACGTGTGAACTCTATCATGTTTTTTTACCATTTCAACACCCAATTGCAGATTTATTTCCAACACATTATGCGGGTTGGAATAGCATCAAAGTCATAGTCGGACGATTCTTGAACGAAATGGTTTCCTAGCGAGGGTATTTAAGTGGTCAATGGCCGGCCAGGCCCTTATCAGTTTGTTCAATGTGGTATTAGTGAGGTGATGATAAGTTGTTCAAGATAGGAAATTAATTTGATCAAAACGGGAGCAATCACTTTAAAATCTACGCTATGTTGACCGTATGCCTCGTAGAAATAGGTTACAATGAATTTTTGCGAGACTGTCTATGGAATCAGATAGGTTCTCATTATTGGACAAGGAGGCAGTATGACCAGATTATTAGCCATTGCGGTATTGGTCGCGTTAGCATTCGTGTTATTTCGTTACCGTACCAATGAAAAAGTCCAAAAAGCGACCGTTATTACATTGATCGGTGCATTCTTAATTTATACCGCATCAATCATGATAGCGGAACTCACTCGCTAGCGAATCAAGTAGAGTCCTCGGAGTAAGATACAGTGACTTCTCAAAACAACATTGAAGATCAAGACGAAGTAGTCGTCATTGAGGAGCGCGATAAGCGTACTCATTTTTACATCGGTATTGCCGCTGTGCTAGGCCTCGCTTTTGGTGGTTTAGCCGGTTCTGTTCTAACGGCAAATAAATGGGAATCGACTTATCAAGTATTAGAAGCGAAATACCAAGCACTTGTGAATGACAAGTCTGACTTGGTGTCTCAAGTAAAAACACGTGAAGCAGGTTTAGATAAAGAAATCGACGCTAAAGTCTCTACTCTTCTAGCTGAGAAAGAAGAAGCACACAAGGCTGAACTAAATGCGCTGCAAGAACAACTGACAGAAGTTGAAAAAGTGAACCTGTCTCTTGAAGCACAAGTAAAGCAGCAGATGAATAAGCTAAGCTCGACCAAAACGGAGAATGATAAGCTGAACCGTCAGGCTGACATGCAAGCTACGATGTTCGAGCGTTCGCGCGAAGTATTCAAAAAAGAAATGCAGATTTCACAAGATCTGGATGCCCTTGAGAAAGAGCGTAAATCGTTACTCCCTAAGATTGAAACGCTCAAGAAAGAGTGTGATGTTTTCTTAGAAGGTAAGTCGTGGGATGTAAAATCTGATGCTTGTGATAAGCACGACGAAGCAAATTCTCGCTTAAGCCAAATTGACCAGCTGATCGAGGTCCATAAAATGGATCTGAAACAAATTAAAGAGATTACCGAAGATATGGGGTTGTAAGACCGTATCGAGAATATTGAAATTAAAAAAGGAGCTTAATGAGCTTAATGCCACTCGCTTAAGA